>NZ_MIIV01000060.1:0-10613 GCF_001743015.1 Shigella sp. FC1567 | reverse complement strand
ACCGTCCGGCACGGTCCATCACAGTGATAAAGGTTCTCAGTATGTATCGCTGGCCTACACACAGCGGCTTAAGGAAGCCGGATTACTGGCATCAACAGGAAGTACAGGCGACTCGTATGACAACGCGATGGCGGAGAGCATCAATGGTCTTTACAAAGCGGAGGTAATACACCGTAAGAGCTGGAAAAACCGTGCAGAAGTGGAACTGGCCACACTCACGTGGGTGGACTGGTATAATAATCGACGATTGCTGGAAAGGCTGGGCCACATCCCTCCGGCAGAAGCAGAAAAAGCTTATTATGCTTCCATCGGAAACGATGATCTGGCAGCCTGAGTTCACAGATAAAACACTCTCCAGGAAACCCGGGGCGGTTCACTTAGCTTCTTATCTTGGGATATGTATCATGTTCAAAAATTAAGCATAACCCCATTGACTTCGTGCGGGCAATGTTTTCACCCTAGAATTTGATCGGTTTAACGTTAAATATTCATAAGTTACATGAGCATTTTTCACTTCTTCCCAATTACAGACGTCATGAGCTGAATATTAATAAAATAATTATCCTCACGGCATGGCGCGCAATGCTCTCCCCGCCACGCCCGCCCGCTTTGCAGGGCGGTTTTAATGCAGTTGCACAGTCACGCTCAGGCTGCGCCGGGAATGGCGCGGTCTGCAGAAAATGAGGCAGGAAAACGCATGCAAAGCCATGCACCTTATCGATGCATGGCTTTTTTCAGTAAAAACGGGCGGATTTTCGGGGAATTTTACACAGACTGACGTGATGCCAGTTGCGCACTTTTACGCGAAAAAATCATGTTCTGCGCAGGGGTGAATTTTTCACGGCTGTCATCCACCGAAGTCGCGTCAGGCCTGAATCCGATGGTCGTTAAAATGTCACTATCCTGTGCGGAATAATTAATTTTTTCCCCCTTCGCAAGCCAGGACAGAAGGGCTTCACGCAGGGCATCTGTGGCACGCTGTATGGCACAGTTTCGGGCAATGGCCGTCAGCTCACTGTAGCCCATCAGCTCCGGTGCCAGTGCCGCCGCCAGTGCTGTGCCGTGCTGCTGCATAAAATCATTCAGCCGGTCGCGGATGCTGATGTGCTGAACGGCTTCATGCGAACGAATATAACGACCGGCAGCCTGATTCACCTGCCATTTTCTGACTTCGATAATATTGCGTAATTCGTCCAGGCGACTGACGTTTCTGCCTTCCCCGGACAGAAGCCGCAGATATTCCTGTTCGGCCGCAGCCAGCTCATTTTTGCGTTGCAGCCATGCTGCTTTGTTATTCTGACAGGTGTCAAAGACCTGCTGTAAGGCTGTGCTTTCCATCGTTATCTCTTTCTCATCATGCTGAAGAATAAAAATACGGTGTGCGGCGACGGCCGGTGTTAACCGGCAGCCCTCATTCCAGACGCAGCGAATATGATTGTGTTTTTAAGCGTACTGGCGGCAGTTCCTGTTTTTCATGCAGGCTTTCTGCCAGTTCGTCCGGCGTGACCGGGCGGACAATAAAACGGTTGATGGTCTGAAGCGTTTTAAACACCAGACCACAGCCCGGATCCGTGCACACATAAAAACGCTCGGTGACTTCCTGAGACAGACGCCGCGATGTTCTTGACAGTGCAAGGCCTTTACATCTCCGACAACAATATCCGGTAACAAGCATTCTTTTCGGGCGTTTCATACTGCCGGAGGCTGACGTCAGTGAATCGCGGTATCTCTGTTTGCCTGAAATGTATTCCATTCCTGAATCTTTACAGTCAGAGAAAAAGCTTTCACTCGCTTCAAATGTCGCAGAGCAATAAATATTCCGGCACTGTGCAATCATTATCTTGGTGCCATCGTCCATGAAATGTGCGCGACGGGTGTGAGCAACATGTCCACACGACGGGCAGTAAATCATGACAGCAGTCCTCTGGCCTTAAGCTCTGCTCCCTGCTGGTCTATTTTGTCCTGCCACACCTTGCGCTGTGCCGGTGTGCCTGCCACCTCATAATCCATGTGCGGGAGTGTTGCCGCTGACAGTCCGGTCAGCCGGAGAACCGGCTCGCCGGTGAGGCTGATTTGCATCTGTTTAATTTTCTGTTCCAGCGATGATTTCACCTGCTGCATGACAGCCTTTTCCGGTGCGACGTAGCCCTGATGGCCGGTGGTGTTGGCGAGCGGATTTTCCTGTACCAGGATACTCAGATGCATTGCCCGGACAAGCGCCTCACAGGTTTCATTCAGGGCGTGTTCCAGCTCATGCTCTGCATACAGACTCAGCAGGTGATGATGTGCCTTCCGGTAGGCGGTGGCCGTGCTGTCACACGCCCCTTTCAGGCGTTCACGTTCAAAATTCAGCACCACGGCCAGATTGTCATATTCCTGTACCAGCTCCCGGCGTGCCACGCGCTCAATGTGGCGCTGTTTCAGCTCGTCGCTCAGGACACCACCGGCTGCACGAAAGGCCGTGCGCCAGTCGTCAGCGTCATTTCCGTCGGCCTGCGCCAGCGCATTTTTTTCCTGCTCTGCCCGTTCAATGGCCGTGACGGTCTCATCCATCAGGCGGGCGTTCTCAAGGTGGGCGGCTCTGGCCTTTTCCAGTTGTGCCAGTGCGGGTTGCAGATATTCAGGGATGGTGTTGTCAGACATTTTCCGGCTCCTCGTCACTTCAGGTTAAGAAAATTGTGACGTACACCGGACAACAACACGACGCATTGCAGATGTGCCAGCCCTGACACAGGAGACTCATCCTCAGACCGGCAAGCCAGGAAAAGGTCGCAGGAAAAACCGGCTTACTGTTTGTTTTTTTATATTTTACTGTTCACCTCTGTTCACCATAAGAAAAAAGATAAGTAATACAGTAAGTTAAAGGGTGAACAATCGCAGTAATGACTGTTCACCGTCTGTTCACCACTGTTCACCCGCTCATAGACTTTTTGTGCTGTTTATTACTTTTTATTTTTATTAATCCACTGAAATAAATAAGAAAAAACAATTTGTATTTCACTATAATTTTTTCCAGCTCCTTCCAGAGCGTTTTAAAGCCATCTGGCGCTGATGTATAAAAAATACACAGCCATTGTAAGACTGCCGGAACAAATCCCCCCTGTTGCATCTGCCAAAAATATTCACAAAATAAAGCGCTACCCGAAGCCGGACGGACTTATCCGGTGCTGTATGGACATTAACGAGGTAGCCCGATGCAAGCTGTTTTTTCTTCCCCGTCTCCCGCCCCTGTGACGCCACTGATGCCGCTGCCGGACATCACGCAGGAGCGTTTTTTACGTCTGCCGGAAGTGATGCACCTGTGCGGCCTGTCACGCTCGACCATCTATGAACTCATCCGTAAGGGGGAATTTCCGCCGCAGGTGAGTCTTGGCGGTAAAAATGTGGCCTGGCTGCACTCTGAAGTCACCGCATGGATGGCCGGACGCATTGCCGGACGCAAACGGGGGTACGACGCATGATGATGCCCGCTCTGCAAAAACTCCCTTTTTCTGGCTTGCCTTTTTCCGGCATTTGCGGATATAGTTTTTCCGCTGCCGCAAAATCGGCAGCCGGGCGTGAGAACCCGAGCAATTCACAGGCGACATATGACGCGCCACGCGTCTTTTTTTGTGTCGCAATCAATGCCACAGAGCGCCAGATTATGGTGTGGTGTGTGGTCAGTCGTGCAGATGGCATTCCGTGCATCCTGCCCGCGTCCGCTCATTATGCCGCAGAGTCAATGGTAGCTCAGGCGGGGCAGCCTCCGGGCTGGCCGGTATCCTGTGAAGCCGGTATTCTCACCCCCGTCTGGGCTATCGCCATCGAGCGTGAGAACTCCGGCGATAGCGTTATTTGCTATTCACAGGAGGCTGCCATCATGGCTACAACCCTTACCCCCTCACACCCTGAATTTGTCTTTGTGTTTGCGGCTGTCCGTCGCGCAGACCGTCATCCCCGTATCTGTATGCTTCGCACCGTGGCCGGTGATGAACGCAGTGCCCGCCGTTCCCTTGTCCGTGACTATGTGCTCTCCCTTGCTGCCCGTCTGCCGGTGGTGGAGGTGTCCCGTGCGTAATAAAAAAGCCCCTCAGACCGTCTCAGCACGTCATGACGCCCGTGAACACCTCAGCATTGAGGCTTACCATAAGCTCAACCGCGCCAGCGCCGTATCCCAGTTTGTTGGGGGTGATTTGATTCACCGTGAACTCTCCGGCCTGCATCAGCTCTACATTCCGCATATTTTCAGCTACCTGAATGAAGATATTGATTTTGTGCTGAATGAGCTGAAAGCCAAAGGCCTGTGCCGCGATTTTCTCGCCCAGCAGAAAGACCGGGGAGACAGGACGCATGTTTGATTTTCCCCAGCCCGGTGAGATTTACCGTTCTGCCGGTTTTCCCGATGTGGCCGTGGTCGGCATTCTGGAAGACGGTATTCCGTGGGAAATGCCGTACCGCTGCCCGGACATTGTCTGGAACCCGTACCGCCGTAAATTCAGTATCCTTGTGCGTATCCTCGCCGACGGGCGCACCACAGACATCCCGCTGGGGCGTTTTCTGCGGGAATTTACCTGTGACCGTCCTGACCTGTTTAAACGCAGCCCCGTAAACCGGCATGCGGTACTGAAAGAAATGGCCGGAGACCCGGAATTACAGAAATGGCGGGAGAAATATCTGGATATTTACCCGCAGGACACTGTTCCGGTCAGCCGGGCAGCACCGGTAGCGCGGGAATGGCGGGAAATTCCCCGCACGGAGCCTGACCCGGAAATCACCCCGGATAACAGTTACCGCAATTATCTGTAATTAAAAAACGACACCCGAAAAATTAAATGTGCGTATTCGCGCAGGGATACGCACGTCTTCAGGAGACGCAGATATGCCTTATCAGTTAATGCAACCGGCACGGAATGCAGTCATCTGTCACAGGGAGGAAAGCAAATGAAAACACCCTTACCGCCCGTCTTACGCGCAGCCCTTTACCGTCGTGCTGTCGCCTGTGCCTGGCTGACCGTGTGCGAACGTCAGCACCGCTACCCGCATCTCACCCTTGAGTCACTGGAGGCGGCCATCGCCGCTGAGCTGGAAGGCTTTTATCTGCGCCAGCACGGTGAGGAAAAAGGGCGTCAGATAGCCTGTGCCCTGCTGGAAGATTTAATGGAATCCGGCCCCCTGAAGGCCGCACCGTCGCTGTCCTTTCTCGGGCTGGTTGTGATGGATGAACTCTGTGCCCGTCACATAAAAGCGCCGGTACTGCACTGAAGGAGAACAACACCATGAAAATGAACGTAACCGCCACCGTCAGCCATGCGCTCGGCCACTGGCCGCGTATTCTCCCGGCGCTGGGGATTCAGGTGCTGAAGAACCATCATCAGCCCTGTCCGGTCTGTGGCGGGAGTGACCGCTTCCGTTTTGATGACAGGGAGGGGCGCGGCACCTGGTACTGCAATCAGTGTGGTGCCGGTGACGGCCTGAAACTGGTTGAAAAGGTGTTTGGTGTCTCCCCGTCCGACGTGGCCGCAAAGGTGGCTGCCGTGACCGGCAGTCTGCCCCCGGCTGACCCGGCAGTGACGGCCGCCGCCGTTGCTGAAACAGACGCTGCCCGGAAGAACGCCGCCGCACTGGCACAAACCCTGATGGCAAAAACCCGTCCCGGAACCGGTAACGCCTACCTGACCCGCAAGGGCTTTCCCGGCCGGGAATGCCGGATGCTGACCGGCACACACAGAGCCGGTGGCGTGAGCTGGCGCGCCGGTGACCTTGTGGTGCCACTGTATGACGACAGCGGCGAACTGGTTAACCTTCAATTAATCAGTGCTGACGGCCGTAAGCGCACCCTGAAAGGCGGACAGGTCAGGGGCACCTGTCACACCCTTGAAGGACAGAATCAGGCCGGAAAACGTCTGTGGATAGCGGAGGGATACGCGACCGCACTTACCGTACATCACCTGACCGGTGAAACGGTGATGGTGGCGCTTTCTTCCGTGAACCTCCTTTCTCTGGCCAGCCTTGCCCGGCAGAAGCATCCGGCCTGTCAGATTGTCCTTGCCGCAGACCGTGACCTCAGCGGTGACGGCCAGAAAAAAGCCGCCGCAGCCGCAGATGCGTGTGAAGGTGTTGTTGCCCTGCCGCCGGTCTTCGGTGACTGGAATGATGCCTTCACGCAGTACGGCGGGGAGGTCACCCGTAAGGCCATTTACGATGCCATCCGGCCACCGGCTGAAAGCCCGTTCGACACCATGAGCGAAGCAGAGTTTTCCGCCATGAGTACCAGCGAAAAGGCCATGCGTATCTATGAGCATTACGGCGAGGCGCTCGCGGTCGATGCCAACGGCCAGCTTCTGTCCCGCTATGAAAATGGTGTCTGGAAGGTGCTGCCGCCACTGGACTTTGCCCGGGATGTGGCCGGGCTGTTTCAGCGTCTGCGCGCGCCGTTCTCCTCCGGGAAGGTGGCCTCCGTGGTGGACACCCTGAAGCTGATTATTCCGCAGCAGGAAGCCCCCTCCCGCCGCCTGATTGGCTTTCGTAACGGTGTGCTCGACACACAGAACGGCACGTTCCACCCGCACAGTCCGTCACACTGGATGCGTACCCTGTGCGATGTGGATTTCACCCCACCGGTGGAAGGGGAAACGCTGGAAACCCACGCCCCCGCGTTCTGGCGCTGGCTTGACCGTGCCGCCGGTGGCCGTGCGGAAAAACGCGACGTGATTCTGGCCGCACTGTTTATGGTGCTGGCAAACCGCTACGACTGGCAGCTCTTTCTGGAGGTGACCGGTCCCGGCGGCAGCGGCAAAAGTATCATGGCCGAAATCGCCACCCTGCTGGCCGGGGAGGATAACGCCACGTCGGCCACCATTGAGACGCTGGAATCCCCGCGTGAACGTGCCGCGTTAACTGGCTTCTCACTGATACGCCTGCCGGACCAGGAAAAATGGAGCGGCGACGGTGCCGGACTCAAGGCCATCACCGGCGGCGATGCGGTGTCCGTGGACCCGAAATACCGGGATGCGTACTCCACGCATATCCCGGCGGTGATTCTGGCCGTGAACAATAACCCGATGCGCTTCACCGACCGCAGCGGCGGCGTGTCACGCCGGCGGGTGATTATTCACTTCCCGGAACAGATAGCCCCGCAGGAGCGCGACCCGCAGCTTAAGGACAAAATCACCCGCGAGCTGGCGGTCATCGTGCGTCACCTGATGCAGAAGTTCAGCGACCCGATGCTCGCCCGGTCACTGCTTCAGTCCCAGCAGAACTCAGACGAGGCGCTGAACATCAAACGGGATGCCGACCCGACGTTTGATTTTATCGGCTATCTGGAAACCCTGCCGCAGACCAGCGGCATGTATATGGGGAACGCCAGTATCATCCCGCGTAATTACCGTAAATACCTCTATCACGCCTATCTGGCCTACATGGAGGCAAACGGCTACCGGAATGTACTCAGTCTGAAAATGTTCGGGCTGGGGCTGCCGGTGATGCTGAAGGAATACGGACTGAATTACGAGAAGCGCCATACCAAACAGGGGATACAGACCAACCTGACACTGAAAGAGGAAAGCTACGGCGACTGGCTGCCAAAATGTGACGACCCTGCAACAACCTGACCCACCTGACCGGCATCTGCCGGTCTTTTTTTATCCCGACCTCCCCCGAAGGTGAACAATCCACTGTTCACCCTTCACCGTATATTCACCCGTTATCACACTGAAATTAAAAGAGAAAAATGAAAGGTGAACAGTGTGAACAATCAAATCAAAAAAAACTTTTTTCTCCCTGTGCGATTTTCAGTACGGGGGATTAATCACCGGTATGAGTCACACCGGCAGAATGCCGGAGGTGAAGAATCGAATGTTCACCCTTCACCCATTATTCACCACCTATCACTCTGAAATAAAAGGAGAAAATTAAATGGTGAACAGTGTGAACAGTTCTTTCGAAAAAAAATTTTTTATGTGGATAAAAGATGCACTGGTTTGGATCCGGGCTACGGATCAAACTTACTGATTAAAAATTATTTAACTTTCCGATTTATTGATGGGCTGAAAATAGATTGGTCAGAAAAACAGTGGGGGCACAAAAGGGGGCATATTTCATTGTTGTGTTTTATTATTTGTTTTTTATCATTAACTTATTTTGATATTTGAGTCCGGCCTTCGCACCAAAAGTATGTAAATAGACCTCAACTGAGGTCTTTTTTTTATGCCTGAAATCCGCGCTACACAAGGCTTTTCCAGCTTTTCCCCTCAACTGAAGTCAACCTGACTCAACCCACATCAACAGGCTTGTGAGTATACTAATGAGTATATTTGCCGATTCGATATTGCTTGTATACTCACGAGATACCAATGGAAGGAAGACCATTATGGCCCTAACGGATACTAAAGTTCGCTCTGCGAAACCTGAGGAGAAAGAGTATTCACTTGTTGACGGCGACGGCATGTCCTTACTTGTAAAACCTGGCGGTTCAAAGTATTGGCGATTTCGTTTCCGTTTTGGCGGTAAACAACATTTGATGGCGTTCGGCGTTTACCCGGATGTTTCGCTGGCGGATGCGCGGAAGAAAAGGGAAGAGGCCAGAAAGCTGGTAGCTGCTGGTATCGATCCTCGTGAGCATAAGCGTGCTGTGAAAGAAGAGCAGGCGAAAGAGATTATTACTTTCGAGAAGGTTGCCAGAGAGTGGCTCGTAACCAACCAAAAATGGTCGGAAGAGCATGCTAATCGTGTAAAAAAGAGCCTGGAGGACAATATCTTCCCGGCAATTGGTTCCCACAATATTGCTGAACTGGGCACCCGCGATCTGTTAATTCCTATTAAAGCCGTGGAGAAATCCGGACGTCTTGAAGTGGCTTCCCGCCTTCAACAGCGCACCACGGCCATCATGCGTTATGCAGTGCAAAGCGGGTTAATTGATTACAATCCGGCGCAAGAGATGGCGGGGGCGGTAGCTTCCAGTAATCGACAGCATCGTCCGGCGCTGGAGTTAAAGCGTATCCCGGAATTACTCCAGAAAATCGATGAATACACCGGCAGGCCACTAACCCGCTGGGCAACCGAACTTACCCTGCTTATTTTTATTCGATCCAGTGAGCTGCGTTTTGCTCGCTGGTCAGAAATCGATTTTGAAACGTCAATGTGGACCATCCCGCCTGAGCGAGAACCTATTCCCGGTGTGAAACATTCTCAGCGAGGAGCAAAGATGCGTACACCTCATCTGGTGCCGCTTTCAAAGCAGGCGCTAGCGATCCTGAAGCAGATAAAACAGTTCTGTGGCGAACATGAGCTGATTTTTATTGGCGATCACGATCCGAGTAAGCCCATGAGTGAAAACACGGTGAACAGTGCATTGCGGGTGATGGGCTATGACACCAAGGTTGAGGTTTGCGGCCACGGCTTCCGCACTATGGCCTGTAGCTCATTGATTGAGTCAGGGTTATGGTCGAAGGATGCGGTGGAAAGGCAGATGAGCCATATGGAACGCAATTCGGTGAGGGCGGCGTATATCCATAAAGCGGAACATCTGGATGAGCGCAAGCTGATGTTGCAGTGGTGGGCTGATTTTCTGGATGCGAACCGGGAGAAGGGGATTACGCCGTTTGACTATGCGAAGATCAATCGGGGTAATGGCGAGTGAGTTATCTAAAAGCGCACATTCGCCTCTAAATTGAAAGCTGCTGACTTATTCAAACGAGGAATTGGTCAGCAGTGCCAAATAGCCGAGTTTTCACTAAGGTAAGCCTTTTTATTGAACCTAATCGGCAGTAATGCTCCACCTAAGCCTAAATTTAAAGTCATGATTACTTATAAAAGGGGAGTGGACCCTTGATTGAGCCCTACATCGTAACAAAGGTACAGCAATTCGGCTACATCAGGAGTGATAGTCAATTAGTTAATCTAATAATTAATTGAATCTAAATAATTAAATTTCTTACGTAAAATTGACCAATTTACTGGTGGTGTAAGCCGCAATATCTTAATGTAATCAGTATAAAGGGGCTTGATTTCTTTTAAAGATAGTATCCG
Source organism: Shigella sp. FC1567 (assembly GCF_001743015.1). NCBI lineage: Bacteria > Pseudomonadati > Pseudomonadota > Gammaproteobacteria > Enterobacterales > Enterobacteriaceae > Shigella > Shigella sp. FC1567. The sequence goes on along the minus strand of NZ_MIIV01000060.1, from coordinate 608 downwards.
TATGAATTTTAAGAAAAAACTCGAAGAGCATTTTAAGCAGTTCGAAGCATCCCCAGTGTTATTTGTCGGCTCCGGTGTGTCTCGTCGTTATCTTGGTGTGCCATGTTGGCAAGACCTTTTGAAGCATTTTGCTGAGGCAATTGGGGAAAATCATATAAAATTAAAAACAAAATCTAATGGTGACTTACCCGAATATGCACAATTATTGGTGTCTGCATATGCTGAGAAATGGTGGGATACTGAAGAAGGACAATTAGCATTAAGTGAAAAAGAACAGGAGAAAACTTTCATTAACGAACAGTCTCCTTTGAAGTTGTCAATATCTAAATATATTGAGAATGCACATAAAAATATTATAGATAATGATGAGTTAAAACATGAAATTTCTGGTAATGCTGCCAACTTACTGATTTAGTGTATGATGGTGATTTTAAGGTGCTTGCGTGGCTTCCATTTCCATCAGATGTCCTTCCTGCTCCGCTACTGAAGGCGTGGTGCGTAACGGCAAAAGCACTGCCGGACATCAGCGCTATCTCTGCTCTCATTGCCGTAAAACATGGCAACTACAGTTCACTTACACCGCCTCTCAGCCCGGTACGCACCAGAAA
>NZ_MIIV01000059.1:0-10642 GCF_001743015.1 Shigella sp. FC1567 | reverse complement strand
CGTTGTAGCTTTTTCCTCAGCTTACGTATTTCGATTTGTTCTGGTGTTATCGGAGAGGCTTTTGGTGTTTTGCCCTGACGCTCATCACGCAGTTGTTTGACCCATCTTGTCATTGTGGAAAGGCCAACATCCATAGCTTTGGCGGCATCTGCCACCGTGTATTTCTGGTCAACAACCAGTTGAGCGGATTCGCGTTTAAACTCTGCGCTAAAATTTCTTTTTTTCATTGGAGCACCTGTGTTGTTCTGAGGTGAGCATATCACCTCTGTTCAGGTGGCCAAATTCAGTGTGCCACTTCACGAATGGCTGGAGCTGGAAGGCGCGAAAGATCTTGATGACGCACTCTCTCTGCTGACCATTCTTTACCACCACGTACCGTCGGTCACATCGATGCCGGTCTACCTAGGGCAACTGGATGCGTTGTTGCAACCGTATGTTAGAATTCTAACACAAGACGAGATCGATGTTCGAATAAAACGTTTCTGGCGTTACCTCGACGGAACCCTGCCAGACGCCTTTATGCACGCCAATATCGGCCCGTCTGATTCGCCCATTACCCGCGCGATCTTACGTGCAGACGCAGAGTTGAAGCAGGTTTCACCGAACCTGACCTTTATCTACGATCCTGAAATCCCCCCTGATGACCTGCTGCTGGAAGTGGCGAAGAACATCTGTGAATGTAGCAAACCGCACATCGCCAACGGTCCGGTGCATGATAAAATTTTCACAAAAGGGGGCTACGGGATTGTGAGCTGTTACAACTCACTGCCGCTGGCGGGTGGTGGCAGCACGCTGGTACGCCTTAACCTGAAAGCCATTGCCGAGCGCAGCGAATCGCTGGATGACTTCTTTACGCGCACTCTACCGCACTACTGCCAGCAGCAGATCGCCATCATCGATGCGCGGTGTGAATTCCTCTATCAACAATCACACTTCTTTGAGAATAGCTTCCTGGTGAAAGAAGGGCTGATTAACCCTGAACGTTTTGTGCCAATGTTTGGCATGTATGGGCTGGCGGAAGCGGTTAACTTGCTGTGTGAGAAAGAAGGGATTGCCGCGCGCTACGGTAAAGAAGCCGCCGCAAATGAAGTGGGTTATCGCATCAGCGCGCAACTGGCGGAGTTTGTCGCCAATACCCCCGTGAAATATGGCTGGCAAAAACGCGCCATGTTACACGCACAGTCGGGGATCAGTTCCGATATCGGCACCACGCCGGGCGCGCGTTTGCCGTATGGCGATGAGCCAGATCCGATCATCCATCTGCAAACTGTCGCCCCGCATCATGCTTATTATTATTCCGGCATCAGCGACATTCTGACGCTCGACGAAACCATCAAACGTAATCCGCAGGCGCTGGTACAGCTTTGCCTCGGTGCCTTTAAAGCCGGAATGCGTGAATTTACCGCCAATGTCAGCGGTAACGATCTGGTTCGCGTTACCGGTTATATGGTGCGTTTGTCGGATTTAGAAAAATATCGCGCCGAAGGTTCACGCACCAACACCACCTGGCTGGGCGAAGAAGCCACACGCAACACTCGTATTCTGGAACGCCAGCCGCGCGTGATAAGCCATGAACAGCAGATGCGCTTTAGTCAGTAAGATTATCCCCTTCTCCTGCGTTGACGGGCCAGGCAGTCGTCTGGCTCTGTTTCTGCAGGGCTGCAATCTGCGCTGCAAAAACTGTCACAATCCGTGGACGATGGGACGCTGCAATGATTGCGGAGAGTGCGTGCCACAGTGTCCGCATCAGGCGTTGCAGATTGTTGACGGCAAAGTGCTGTGGAACGCTGTGGTCTGCGAGCAGTGTGATACCTGCCTGAAGATGTGTCCGCAACATGCCACGCCAATGGCGCAATCCATGAGCGTGGACGAAGTGCTTAGCCATGTCCGCAAAGCGGTGCTGTTTATTGAAGGGATAACGGTAAGCGGCGGCGAAGCCACGACCCAACTGCCGTTTGTAGTGGCGCTGTTTACTGCTATCAAAAACGATCCGCAACTGCGCCACCTCACCTGCCTGGTGGACAGTAACGGCATGTTGAGCGAAACCGGCTGGGAAAAATTACTCCCGGTGTGTGACGGCGCAATGCTCGATCTCAAAGCGTGGGGGAGCGAATGTCATCAACACTTAACCGGACGCGATAATCAGCAGATTAAGCGCAGCATCTGTTTGCTTGCAGAGCGCGGCAAGCTGGCGGAACTGCGTTTGCTGGTAATTCCAGACCAGGTGGATTATTTGCATCACATCGATGAGCTGGCGACGTTTATCAAGAGACTTGGCGATGTTCCGGTTCGCCTGAATGCGTTTCATGCCCACGGCGTGTATGGCGAGGCGCAAAGCTGGGCGAGCGCCACGCCGGAAGACGTTGAGCCGTTGGCTGATGCGTTAAAGGTGCGCGGGGTGAGCCGGTTGATATTTCCGGCGCTCTATTTGTGACATGCCGGATACGGCCTACGGTTCGGCACAGACTTGTAGGCATGATAAGACGCGACAAGCGTCGCATCAGGCATTGTGCGCCAACTGCCGGATGCGGCGTGAACGCCTTATCCGGCCTACGGTTCGGCACAAACCTGTAGGCATGATAAGACGCGACAAGCGTCGCATCAGGCATTATGCGCCGACTGCCGGATACTGCCTACGAAGGGTAAACTACCCACTAACGCTAAACAACGCATACGTATTATTAAGCAACACTTCGGCAATCTCATCTTCTGGTTCCGGGCGCAACTCGCAAAGCACGTCAAACACCCGCACAGCCTGTTCCGGTCGGTTAGGCTGCCCCTGAAAGCCGTTGAGCGGCATATCCGGCGCGTCGGTTTCCAGCAACAACGATGCCAGCGGTAATTTTGCGATGACATCGCGGGTTTTACTGGCGCGTGGATAGGTGATAGTACCGCCTACGCCGATTTTGTAGCCCAGCTGTACAAACCGCTCGGCCTGTTGCAGGCTGCCGGAAAAACCGTGAACCACGCCAGTGCGCGATAAATCGTGGCGTTTAAGATGCATCGCCAGTTTGTCGTGTGTGCGCCGTGAATGCAGGATCAGCGGCAGATCGTAGCGTTTCGCCAGTTTCAGCTGTTCGTCGAGTAACCACTGCTGCCTCTCAAGTTGCGGATCGTCGCCGAAGAGATCCAGACCGACCTCCCCCACTGCCACCACCTTCGCCGGACGCCTTTCCAGCGCCTGCTGTAGCTGCTCAAGAGACACATCGCTATGTTTTTCCAACATACCTGGATGCAAGCCCAATGCGGCATACAGCGGTTGATATTTTTCCGCTAACGCCTGCACACGGGCAAAATTTTCCGCCTCTGTCGCCGGAACAATGATCTTGCCTACGCCCGCTTGTGCCGCGCGTTGCAGGCTGGCCTCTTCATCGCCACTAAACGGCAGGAAATCAAAATGGCAGTGGGTGTCGATAAAACGGCAAATCAAGCCAGATCCTCATTGTTAAATGTCGGGTCGTTCGCCTGCGGAGCGTCAATCACTTCGGCAACCAGCGTATCGTTGGCGACTGGCGCAGGCGGAATAACGATCGATTCCGGCGTCACCACTGGCACCAGATGGCGGGTAAGCGGCGCTTTTTCAGTTAATAGCTTGCCAACCGTGGCGAGGAAATAACAACCGCATAAACGCCCAAGTTTATAGTCTTCACGCAGCGCCGGAATCCGACTGCCAAGCGCGATACTATGTAATGGCTTCGGCGGATAAATTTCGAATATCCGCAGCTTGCCCGGTGGTTTCTCAATAAATTGCTGAATGTCACGATAGCTGGTTTCATGATGCTGCACCAGATTGACCAGCGGCTGCAGGCTACTGTCACCCAGCCAGCGTTCCATGCGTTTGAACCACTGCGGCGTGTAGTACATTTGTGACGGCACAGTGCGAATGACGACCAACGTTTTAGCGCCCTGCCTTGCCGCCTCTTTAACCGGAATCGCATCACTGATCCCGCCATCCAGGTAGTTAATGCCTTCCAGCGACACTCCGCTACGATAAAAGCCAGGTATCGCACTGGAGGCGCGAATCACATCCAGCCAGTTTTGTTTGGTTGGTAAAAAGTAATTAGGCGCGTAGTCATCCTGACGACAGGCGCACATATAAAACGATTTGCCGCTGTCAAACAACCGCGCGGCGGTATCCATTTGCAACGGCATCTGGCTTGCGGTGGCCTCCACCAGCCAGTCGAGATCGATAAGATTTCCTCCACGGACAAAGCGCAATGGATCGAAAAATTCGCGTTTTGTGGTATAGCGCATGATGACTTTACGCGCGTAACCGGGCTGATTGCAGATAAACGCCGAGAGGTTCTGCGCCCCGGCAGATGTGCCGAGATAAAGATCGAAAGGATTAAACTGCGCGCGCATAAACTCATCCAGCACGCCAGCCGTGAAAATTCCACGCTGTCCGCCGCCTTCGCACACCAGAGCTATTCGTCCAGGCTGGAACGGCCTTAGCGACAACGGCGCAATATTACCAAGCGTTACAGGTATTCGCTGCCCCACCTCTGCCTTCCTGTTTTTGTTGTGAAAGAATGACAAAGTAACGCAATTTATTATTCGCTAAAACCGCAAAAGCCAGTCCGCTGGACTGGCTTTGGATAAAATTTTCTTAATGGTCTGAAATCTAGGGTCGTTTTCGGCCCATGAACAAACTCACCAGGAACAGAATAATCCCGACGACAAAGACAATTTTAGCTGCGCCTGCAGCGGTACCGGCCAAACCACCAAACCCAAGTGCGGCGGCGATTAACGCGATAACCAGAAATATGATGCCCCAACGAAACATAAGCGTCTCCTTTACCATAGTTAATGTCACCGCTTGATATGAGCGTGAAAATCACTCAATGCGATATTTTTAGTGTGGTGCACATCGCGCCTCCCGACAAAGTTCGGGAGGACGAATTACGACGAATTACTTAGTTTTCAGATCATTTTTAACGCTTTTCACACCATCTACCGCTTTGGCGATACTTTCAGCACGGTCACTTTGTGCCTGAGAATCTACGGTACCGGAGAGCTGAACCACGCCGTCGGTGGTTTCAACTTTCACATGACGGGAAGGGACGATATCGTCCGCCAGCAGTTTGGCTTTGATTTCACTGGTGGTGGCGGTGTCACCCGCGTAGCCCTTCACCGAGCCTTCTTTAGCGTCGCGAACGTGCAGTTTGTCGCTGACAGAGGTCACCCCTTCAACGCCTTTCGCCACTTTCACTGCCTCTTCGGCCTGAGCCTAGCTTTCAACGAAACCGCTCAGGGTCACGACTTTTTGCTCGGTTTTGACAGAGATATCGGTGCTCTTGATGTTGTCATGATCCACCAGCGCCGCCTTCACTTTCGCGGTGATGGCGCTGTCATCCATGAAATTACCGACTTTATTCATAGAGCTATCGACTTTTTGCCCTGCGCTTTCATTGGTAGTCTGTGCGTTGTTTTCCGCGTAGGCAGAGCCGGTCGCGACGGCAGAGGTCAACATTACAGCCAGCAGAGTTTTCGAAATCTTCAGTCTTGTCATAGTCATCGATTTATTCCTGTATGTTTGCTCGTAATTTGAGCCTGGCAACACGAGGTTGCATTGCTGAATAGGGAGAGACTTCACCCTCTACAGAAGTCAATGGCCGCCATCACAAAAGCGATGGGTGATGAATAACGACCATTACAGCCTCTGAATCAGTTATTAATATCGGTAGAATGACAATCGACGGCTTTAGATACTGATATCTACGCATTGAACGGTATTTAACGCCGTCAGAAATGTCATTACTTTGTTAAATATAGATCACAATTTTGAAACCGCTCGTGATATCAGCGAAAACATAAGCAAAAGTGAATGTTTTAAGAACATTCCGTAAGCGGCTAATAAGGAAGGGAAATTGACAGGGCGCAGCGGCTACCGCGCCCTGGAGGCAAGAATTAATGCTCGCGGGTCTGGTGGAACTGAACGTCGGGATAACGTTCCTGCGCCAGGCGCAGGTTGACCATGCTGGTAGCGATGTAAGCGAGGTTATCGCCGCCATCAAGCGCCAGTTGGCTTTCGTTCTTACGCTTGAACTCTTCGAATTTCTTCGCGTCCGCACATTCTACCCAGCGGGCAGTGGCAACGTTGACTGATTCATATACTGCTTCAACGTTGTATTCGCTCTTCAGGCGCGATACCACCACATCAAACTGCAGCACACCAACAGCACCAACGATCAAATCGTTGTTGGAGATCGGACGGAACACCTGCACCGCGCCCTCTTCGGAAAGCTGTACCAGCCCTTTGAGCAGCTGTTTTTGCTTCAGCGGATCTTTCAGGCGGATACGACGGAACAGTTCTGGTGCGAAGTTCGGAATACCGGTGAACTTCATCATCTCACCCTGGGTAAAGGTGTCGCCGATCTGAATAGTGCCGTGGTTGTGCAGGCCGAGGATATCGCCCGGATACGCTTCTTCAACGTGCGAACGGTCGCCCGCCATAAAGGTCAGCGCGTCGGAGATAACCACATCTTTCGCAGTACGCACCTGGCGCAGCTTCATGCCTTTTTCATATTTACCGGATACTACGCGCATAAACGCCACGCGGTCGCGATGTTTCGGGTCCATATTGGCCTGAATTTTAAATACGAAGCCGGTAAATTTGTCTTCGCTCGCCTCTACGGTACGGGTATCAGTCTGACGCGGCATCGGCGCAGGGGCCCACTCCACCAGGCCATCCAGCATATGATCAACGCCGAAGTTACCCAGCGCAGTACCGAAGAATACCGGAGTGATTTCGCCCGCAAGGAACAGTTCTTTGTCGAACTCGTTAGACGCGCCTTTCACCAGTTCCAGTTCGTCACGTAGCTGCTGTGCCAGATCTTCACCAACCGCAGCGTCGAGATCCGGGTTATTCAGCCCTTTAACAATACGGACTTCCTGAATCGTGTGGCCTTTACCGCTCTGATAAAGATAGGTTTCGTCTTTATAAAGGTGGTAAACGCCTTTAAACAGCTTGCCGCAGCCAATCGGCCAGGTGATCGGTGCGCAGCCAATTTTCAGCTCGTTCTCAACTTCATCGAGCAGTTCCATCGGGTCGCGGATATCACGGTCAAGTTTGTTCATAAAGGTGAGGATCGGCGTGTCGCGCAGACGGGTAACTTCCATCAGCTTACGGGTACGATCTTCAACACCTTTTGCAGCGTCGATAACCATCAGGCAGCAGTCCACCGCTGTCAGGGTACGATAGGTATCTTCCGAGAAGTCTTCGTGCCCCGGGGTGTCTAGCAGGTTAACCAGGCAATCGTGATACGGAAACTGCATCACAGACGTAGTAATGGAGATCCCACGCTGCTTTTCCATCTCCATCCAGTCCGACTTAGCGTGCTGGTTGGAACCACGGCCTTTTACTGTACCAGCGGTCTGAATGGCCTGTCCGAACAGCAGCACCTTCTCGGTGATGGTAGTTTTACCGGCGTCCGGGTGAGAAATAATGGCAAAAGTGCGGCGCTTCGCCACCTCTTGCAAATAAGGAGACAACGTCATAATTCTTTCTTCTTGAGTAAGCGGCATCGCGCCGCGCTTGTTGAAAACGAAAAATTGCGGCTATTTTACCCATCAACGGGGGGGAGGCAATCAGTGTTTACACAGGAGCTGCTCCAGTTCGTGCAACGATGAAACGGTCCAGGTGGGCGCGATGCCTTCTGGTTGCTCGAGATGGTGCGCATTCAGCCAGCAAGTCGCAAGCCCGGCGTTGATGCCACCGAGAATATCGGACTCGGCAGTGTCGCCAACCATCAGCACGCGTGAACGGTCAGGATTGCCCGCCAGTTCCAGCGCATAATCGAAAATTTTCTTATTCGGTTTGGCAATGCCAACTTCTTCGGAAATCACCAGCAAATCAAAGTAATCACGCAGGCCCGTCCGTTCCAGACGCACTTGCTGCAAGGCGCTAAAACCGTTGGTGATGATGCCGATTTTAGCGTTGCCACGAATGGCGTTAAGCAGAGAAACCGCGCCCGGCAGCGGCGTGCAGATTTCCGCCATCGCATTAATAAAGGCATCGTTAAGCAAGCCTGCTTCAACTTTCAGCCGTTCGGCCCAGCTCTCGAAACGCCCGTGCTGAAGCTGTAATGAAGTGATCGCGCCGTTTTGATAATCCACCCACAGTGGCTTGTTAACGGCCTGATAGTCCTGAAAATCTTCAGCGGTAAAGGTGACGCTGTAATCAAGAAACATCCGCTGCAGGCCGGTGAATGAGTCAAAGGTAAACAGCGTTTCATCGGCATCAAAGAAAATCCAGTCCCACTTCATTATTCCACCTTGTCTTACATACTGATTGGCAACGCCATGATGATGGCGTCTTCGCGACCGTCCGTGGTGGGGTAGTAATTGCGGCGAATCGTCGCCTCGTTAAAGCCTAAACTTTCGTACAGGGCAATGGCGGCAGCGTTTGAAGCACGGACTTCCAGCCATAGTGTCGCCACGCCGCGTTTTTCCAGTTCGTCGATCAGATGTTTCAGCAGCACCCTTCCCAATCCCTGACGCTGATAGTCAGGATCGACCACAATATTGAACAATGTAGCTTCATCCAGCACCACTTGCGTAATAGCAAACGCCGCCATTTTGCCGTTTTGCGTTAACTGAAAGTTGAGATAACGCTCGCCCTGGTTGCTGGCAAAGTTTTTTTCACTCCACGGAAAGGCGTGGGCGCGTTGTTCAATGTGGTAAGCCGCTGGTAAATCAGTCGTTTCGAGGGAAGAAATCGTGTTCATATGTGCAAATCTGTTGCCATAACGCGGCGCGTGCCGTTGGGTTTGCCCGTAATTCGGTGAGCGCCGGTGATGCCACCTGAGCGCCTTCCAGTGATAGCGGTTCGTCAGTACCCAACCGCCAGCTGTTGCAGCGACTGCCTTGCGGCAGCATCGCGATTTTTTCTGGCGTCAGTTGCAGCACTTGATCGGGGCTGACGGTTAATGCGCGCAGAACATCGCTCACTAAAGGATCGGTCAGGGCGGGAAGATCGTTTGCCACCATCACCAGACGGACGTGTGCCGGGATCGCAATGGCAATCTCCCCCTGCAACGCGCCAGGGCGACGCAGCGACCACTGGGTAATGCCCAGTTGCTGTAACTGCCAGTCTCGTCGGGATGTCATAGCGAATCGCTCCTGTTGTCAGGGGCGCAAATATAGCAAATTCGTCGATACCGCGCCAACATATGGCTATAATCGCCGCCAGTATCAATTGAGGAGCATTCCATGTCTGCATTTACCCCGGCAAGTGAAGTCTTGCTGCGTCACAGTGATGATTTCGAACAAAGCCGTATTCTGTTTGCCGGAGACTTACAGGATGACCTGCCCGCGCGTTTAGATACCGCGGCCAGCCGTGCTCATACCCAGCAATTCCACCACTGGCAGGTATTAAGCCGCCAGATGGGGGATAACGCCCGTTTCAGTCTGGTCGCCACGGTGGATGACGTCGCAGATTGCGATACGCTGATTTACTACTGGCCGAAGAACAAACCGGAAGCCCAGTTCCAGTTGATGAATTTACTTTCTCTGCTGCCAGTGGGGACAGATATTTTTGTCGTTGGCGAGAACCGCAGCGGCGTGCGCAGCGCCGAGCAGATGCTGGCAGATTATGCGCCGTTGAATAAAGTCGACAGCGCTCGTCGCTGTGGCCTCTATTTTGGTCGTCTGGAAAAACAGCCGGTATTTGATGCCGATAAATTCTGGGGCGAATACAGCGTCGATGGCCTGACGGTCAAAACGCTGCCTGGCGTGTTTAGCCGCGACGGTCTGGATGTCGGTAGCCAGTTGCTGCTCTCGACGTTAACTCCGCACACGAAAGGTAAAGTGCTGGATGTCGGCTGTGGCGCGGGGGTGCTTTCAGTTGCCTTTGCGCGCCATTCGCCGAAAATTCGTCTCACCTTGTGCGATGTCTCTGCGCCAGCGGTAGAAGCCAGCCGCGCAACACTTGCGGCCAACTGTGTTGAAGGTGAAGTCTTTGCCAGCAACGTCTTTTCCGAGGTGAAAGGTCGTTTTGATATGATCATCTCCAACCCGCCGTTCCACGATGGGATGCAAACCAGCCTGGATGCGGCGCAAACGCTGATTCGCGGCGCGGTGCGTCATCTTAATAGTGGCGGCGAGCTGCGAATTGTAGCGAACGCCTTCCTGCCTTATCCGGACGTGCTGGATGAAACATTTGGCTTCCATGAAGTGATTGCGCAAACCGGGCGTTTCAAGGTATATCGCGCCATTATGACCCGCCAGGCGAAAAAAGGTTAAGTATCCCGCCGCAAGCCTTGCCGGATGCGGCGTAAACGCCTTATCCGACCTACAAAACCTGCACGTTAGCCCTTCGTAGGCCAGATAAGACGCGCCAGCGTCGCATCTGGCATCTGCCCCCGCATGCCTACCAAACCTGCACGCTAGTTTCCTGATGGACATTTTTCCAGCAATTACACCTCCGGCGATAATTAACTATTGACGAAAAGCTGAAAACCACTAGAATGCGCCTCCGTGGTAGCAATTCTTTTTAAGAATTGATGGTATGCGAAGGTGGCGGAATTGGTAGACGCGCTAGCTTCAGGTGTTAGTGTCCTTACGGACGTGGGGGTTCAAGTCCCCCCCCTCGCACCAAAAACCACGTTGATATTGCTCGCACTGGGCGAAGGTGGCGGAATTG
>NZ_MIIV01000058.1:0-10685 GCF_001743015.1 Shigella sp. FC1567 | reverse complement strand
TTTTTTAAGTGACGTAAAACCGTGTTGAGGCCAACGCCCATAATGCGTGCACTGGCGCGACATCCGACGCCATTCATGGCCATATCAATGATTTTCTGGTGCGTACCGGGCTGAGAGGCGGTGTAAGTGAACTGTAGTTGCCATGTTTTACGGCAATGAGAGCAGAGATAGCGCTGATGTCCGGCAGTGCTTTTGCCGTTACGCACCACGCCTTCAGTAGCGGAGCAGGAAGGACATCTGATGGAAATGGAAGCCACGCAAGCACCTTAAAATCACCATCATACACTAAATCAGTAAGTTGGCAGCATTACCAGATTTTTTTAGGATTATATCAAGGAGAAGAAACAAACTTATTAAGCTAGAATAGCTACGGGTGCTTGAGACTGTTTGTCTCAGGTATTCACCGAAAGGCAGACAGAGAAAAGCCCCACCTGACTATAAATCAAAGTGAGGCTACCCTATGCCTGAACACCATAAGGTTAGCCTCTTACTCGTTGGAAATCAACACAGGGGGCTGGGAATGCCGCAAAAATACGGATTACTTTCATTAATAGTGATTTGTTTCACGCTTTTATTTTTCACCTGGATGGTAAGAGATTCACTGTGTGAATTGCATATTAAACAGGGGCGTTATGAGCTGGCGGCATTTTTAGCCTGCAATTTAAAAGAGTAAGAGTCTTCGGCGGGAAATTATTCCCGCCTTTCTTACGGCGTTGCGCATTCTCATTGCACCCACATTTATTCTTCACAAAAATAATAATAGATTTTACTACGCGATCGATTATTTATTTCCTGAAAAAAAATAAAAAAAATCCCCGCCAAATGGCAGGGATCTTAGATTCTGTGCTTTTAAGCAGAGATTACAGGCTGGTTACGTTACCAGCTGCCGGGCCTTTAGCGCCGCTTTCGATGGTGAAGGACACTTTCTGACCTTCGTCCAGAGATTTGTAACCATCGTTCTGGATAGCAGAGAAGTGTACGAACACATCTTTAGAGCCATCGTCAGGAGTGATGAAGCCGAAGCCTTTGTCAGCGTTGAACCATTTTACGATACCAGTCATTTTACCGGACATAGTGTATTACCTTTAATAATTAAGTGTGCCTTTCGGCGATATGGCGTGCTTTACAGATTTTGAAGCGTTAAAGGAATGTGCACTACGAGGGGTATCAACGATAACTCTTGAAGGGACTTGCCTTACTACACTGCTTTAATGGTCTGTACGTCAAACCGTTGATGTGCATTAAGCCACGCATTGGCGGGTGATGCAACAATTATTTTTCATATTTATGATTAATCGGTTGGAAAACGGTCCTGTCATCAGGACGTAAACAGCAATAAAGTGGATAAAAGTCTATTCCATCAACTGCTTACTTAATGCCGGGTTGGCTTGAATCAAACGCATCAATTTTAGTTCGGCACTTGAAGGCTTCACGCGTCTGGATTCCCATTCCTTTACCATGGCGACTGATATGCCCAAAACCCGGGCGAAATCATCGATTTTTAACCCTGTCCCTTTTCGTAACTGCTCAATTTCGGTACAGGACGTTGTTCTGTGCGTCAGGGTAATTTTCTGCGTTTCATCTTTAAAAACAATCTGTTCCAGGCTGCTCAACAGCTCATGCATTGGATCTTTATATTCCATTGAAAACTCCTCAAATCACACTGCGGGATCGTGAATTGCATCGAAGCTCATTAAGAATAGTCGGGAAAAGCAGACACAGCGGGGTGAAGTCAGGGCATGCTCTGGCTATGATTCGATTCAGCCAGTCATTTAGCGTGACTTATAGCCACCTAACGATCTGATAAATGCCGATATATCTCTTACCACTCCTGTTTTGTAAAGATTTCGAAAATCTAAAGTTCTGCGAAGGCGTAAATCTCGGGCTACAAAAAAGCAACGGCAATATCATTTTTTAACAATGAAACAACAAATTAACCTTGTTTCATTTTCTCCATGATTTTACCAGGAAGATTACGTAGAAAGGGTATCCTGCAAGCCTGTCCTGGACTATCCTTGTCACGTCAGACACGCGTGTGTCGTTGTGCGCTTTTTTTGGGTGAAAGGAGTAAGAAAATGGCGACAGGAAAGTCCTGCTCTCGCTGGTTTGCGCCTCTTGCGGCGTTATTAATGGTAGTTAGCCTGAGTGGGTGTTTTGATAAAGAAGGCGATCAGCGTAAAGCGTTTATCGACTTCCTGCAGAATACAGTGATGCGTAGCGGTGAACGTCTACCAACCCTGACTGCCGATCAGAAAAAACAGTTTGGTCCTTTTGTCTCTGATTACGCGATTCTGTATGGTTATTCTCAGCAGGTGAATCAGGCGATGGATTCCGGTCTGCGCCCGGTCGTAGACAGCGTTAACGCAATTCGCGTACCGCAGGATTACGTTACGCAAAGCGGTCCGCTGCGTGAAATGAACGGTTCGCTGGGTGTGCTGGCGCAACAACTGCAAAATGCGAAGTTGCAGGCCGATGCTGCGCACTCTGCGCTAAAACAGACCGATGATTTGAAACCGGTCTTTGATCAGGCATTCACCAAAGTGGTAACGACGCCAGCTGATGCATTGCAACCGTTGATTCCGGTTGCACAAACTTTCACGCAACAACTGGTGATGGTTGGAGACTACATTGCTCAACAAGGTACTCAGGTGAGCTTTGTAGCAAATGGTATCCAGTTCCCGACTTCGCAGCAGGCAAGTGAATATAACAAACTGATTGCGCCGTTACCGGCACAACATCAGGCGTTTAATCAGGCCTGGACTACAGCAGTTACTGCAACCCAATAAAGAGTAAAAGCCCGAGCGATTATCGGGCTTTACTTCACGCAGTCGCGGCTTAGTCCGCGACGTGCGGATTCACACAGTTCTTCTCAACCTTTCCTTGTAACGCATCAATCAAATTATCCACGGCACAGGCGGCCATGCCATAACGCGTCTCATGGGTGGCAGATCCAATATGCGGTACTGCGACGACGTTGGCCATTGAGAGCAACGGCGAATCTACGGACAGTGGCTCTTGTTCGAAGACATCCAGCCCGGCGGCGTGAATTTCGCCTTTCTGCAATGCTGCGATCAGTGCATTTTCGTCAACCACCGGGCCACGTCCGGCATTAATGAAAATGGCGGAGGGTTTCATTTTGGCGAATTGTTCTGCGCCAAACAGATGATGCGTCTCATCAGTTAACGGCAGGATCAGGCAAACGAAATCTGACTCTTGTAACAGAGTATCCAAATCGCAGTAGCGGGCGTTGAAGCGTTCTTCTGCTTCTTTATGGTGGCGGCGCGCGTTATAGAGGATGGGCATGTTGAAGCCAAAGTGCGCACGTTGTGCCAGCGCCATGCCGATCCGTCCCATCCCGACAATGCCCAGTGTTTTATGGTGAACGTCAGTGCCGTACCAGTCCGGGCCTATGCTCGCGGTCCATTCGCCTGCTTTTACCCGTTCTGCTACCTCCACAACCCGACGAGCGGTAGACAACACCAGCGCCATCAGCGTATCGGCGACGGTTTCTGTTAATACGGTTGGCGTGTGCATCAGCAGAATTTTTCGGGCGGTAAGCGCATCGACATCAAAATTGTCATAGCCGACGGAGATCGTTGATGTGGCACGCAGTTTCGGCATTTTTTCCAGCAATGCGGCATCTACATTCTCGTTTGAACCCAGTAAACCTTCAGCTTCGGCAAAAATTGCTGCATTTTGTTCGACGGTTTGTGGGCTGAGGTTTGCCACCTGGTGAACGGTGAAATGCTCTTGCAGGCGTTGCAGTAAATCATCAGGTAAGGCTTTGTAGAGGATAACGGACGGCTTCATGCTTCTCTCCATTCACTGATAAGGCGCTCACCTTAGCCTGAAATATGATGAAGGAAAACTGAAGAATGCCAGGTGATTTCTGCATCACCTGGCATGAAAGGGATTACAGCGGGCTTAAGGTAATTTCTACACGGCGGTTTTGCGCCTTACCTTCTGCGGTGCTGTTGCTGGCGATTGGGTTAGCCGGGCCAAGGCCCTGAGTACGGATGCGGCTGGCGTCCACGCCCTGGGTGATCAACGCGCTGGCAACGGAATCCGCACGCTGCTGGGAGAGACGCATGTTCAGGTCGTGACCCCCCGTGCTGTCGGTATAACCAATCACGTTAACCGCCGTTTTCGGATACTCTTTCAGCACCATTGCCACGCCGGTCAGGGTGTTAGCGCCTGCCGGTTTCAGGGTCGCGCTGCTGCTGTCGAAGGTCACATTGTTCGGCATATTGAGGATAATGTTATCCCCGCTGCGGGTTACGCTAACACCAGTGCCGCGCATTTTGTCACGCAGCTTCGCTTCCTGCACATCCATGTAATAACCCACGCCGCCGCCCAGAGCTGCGCCTGCTGCTGCGCCAATCAGCGCGCCTTTACCGCGATCTTTCTTCGAAGAAGAGAGCGCACCAATACCCGCGCCCACGAGAGAGTCCAGACCTGCGCCGATAGCAGATTTGCCTGCTTCGCGTTCGCCGGTGTAAGGGGTAGTTGTGCAGCCAGATACCGCCAGAGCGCCACTCACTACGGCGGCAATAAGATAAACACGTTTCTTCATTGTTAATCCTTAATAACCTTTTTATTCTTTGCCACGGGTTCCGTGGCGGGAGATTATGCCGCGTGAACATGAAGATTATTCCTGGGAATACTCGGAAATTTGTAAGTAATATTTAACTGCTCAATACATCTAACCTTTCAGGAGTCTTCGGTTTGGCCAACTCATCCTCACGATATTCCGTTCTGACTGCCGCCCACTGGGGGCCCATGCTGGTTGAAACCGACGGCGAAACCGTGTTTAGCTCGCGTGGCGCGTTAGCCACAGGAATGGAAAACTCCTTGCAGAGCGCGGTTCGCGACCAGGTTCACAGCAATACGCGGGTACGATTTCCAATGGTGCGCAAAGGCTTTCTCGCGTCACCGGAAAACCCGCAAGGCATTCGTGGGCAGGATGAATTTGTTCACGTGAGTTGGGATGAGGCGCTGGATCTTATTCACCAACAACATAAACGCATTCGTGAGGCTTATGGTCCGGCATCGATTTTTGCTGGTTCCTACGGCTGGCGTTCAAACGGCGTGCTGCATAAGGCCTCGACATTATTACAACGCTATATGGCGCTGGCAGGCGGTTATACCGGGCATCTGGGGGATTATTCGACCGGTGCGGCACAGGCGATCATGCCGTATGTCGTGGGTGGCAGCGAAGTTTATCAACAGCAAACCAGTTGGCCGCTGGTGCTGGAACATAGCGATGTCGTGGTGTTGTGGAGTGCTAACCCACTCAATACGCTGAAAATTGCGTGGAATGCATCTGATGAGCAGGGGCTTTCTTACTTTTCCGCACTGCGTGACAGCGGGAAAAAGCTGATCTGTATTGATCCAATGCGATCGGAAACCGTCGATTTCTTTGGCGATAAAATGGAGTGGGTGGCACCGCACATGGGCACCGATGTTGCGCTGATGCTGGGGATCGCCCATACGCTGGTGGAAAATGGTTGGCACGACGAAGCGTTTCTGGCGCGTTGCACCACAGGTTATGCCGTCTTCGCCTCTTATTTGCTGGGCGAGAGTGACGGAATAGCCAAAACCGCCGAATGGGCGGCAGGGATTTGTGGGGTTCACGCAGCGAAAATTCGCGAGTTGGCGGCTCTTTTCCACCAAAACACGACCATGCTGATGGCTGGCTGGGGAATGCAGCGCCAACAGCTTGGTGAGCAAAAACACTGGATGATCGTCACGCTGGCGGCAATGTTGGGGCAAATCGGCACACCCGGCGGCGGTTTTGGTCTTTCTTATCATTTTGCCAATGGTGGTAATCCCACGCGGTGTTCTGCGGTGCTCTCTTCCATGCAGGGTAGCTTGCCGGGTGGCAGCGATGCGGTAGATAAAATCCCTGTTGCCCGTATTGTTGAAGCACTGGAAAACCCTGGCTGCGCATACCAACACAATGGCATGAATCGCCTCTTCCCGGATATTCGCTTTATCTGGTGGGCGGGTGGCGCCAACTTCACCCATCATCAGGACACTAATCGCCTGATACGAGCTTGGCAAAAACCGGAGCTGGTAGTTATCTCCGAATGCTTCTGGACGGCGGCGGCAAAACACGCGGATATCGTTCTGCCTGCGACTACCTCTTTTGAGCGTAATGATCTCACCATGACCGGCGATTACAGTAATCAGCATCTGGTGCCGATGAAGCAAGTGGTGCCGCCACGCTATGAAGCGCGTAATGATTTTGATGTTTTTGCCGAGTTAAGTGAACGCTGGGAGAAGGGCGGTTATGCACGTTTTACGGAAGGAAAAAGTGAGTTGCAATGGCTGGAAACGTTTTATAACGTTGCCCGACAGCGCGGGGCAAGCCAGCAGGTTGAATTGCCGCCATTTGCTGAGTTCTGGCAAGCCAATCAGTTAATTGAGATGCCGGAAAACCCGGACAGCGAGCGGTTTATTCGCTTCGCTGATTTTTGCCGCGATCCGCAGGCGCATCCATTAAAAACCGCCAGCGGTAAGATTGAAATCTTCTCGCAGCGTATTGCCGATTACGCTTATCCGGATTGCCCGGGGCATCCAATGTGGCTGGAGCCGGACGAATGGCAGGGCAATGCCGAACCGGAACAGTTACAGGTACTTTCTGCTCATCCGGCGCATCGTCTGCACAGCCAGCTGAATTACAGTTCTCTGCGCGAATTGTATGCGGTGGCAAATCGTGAGCCTGTCACCATTCATCCTGACGATGCCCTGGCGCGCGGCATTCAAGATGGCGATACTGTTCGGCTGTGGAACGCACGCGGGCAAATTCTTGCCGGAGTGGTCATTAGCGAGGGAATTAAACCTGGCGTGATTTGTATTCACGAAGGGGCATGGCCGGATTTGGATTTAACCGCTGACGGTATTTGTAAAAACGGCGCAGTCAACGTGCTGACCAAAGATCTCCCCAGCTCGCGGCTGGGGAATGGCTGTGCGGGTAATACGGCGCTGGCATGGCTGGAAAAATACAACGGTCCGGAACTGACACTTACAGCGTTTGAACCACCGGCCAGCTCATAATCCAGGTGGGTAGTTGGGTTTCATCCTGCCATGCGCAATCGACAATGTGAAAACCCTGCGCCTGGTAAAAATTTATCGCCGGTTGATTTTTTTGATAAACCTCCAGCATCAGGTGGGGATGGCGCTGCTGCACATATTGCATCAGCGCCTTACCAATACCGCGCCTGACGGCCTTCGGTGCGACAAACATCGCTGCCAGAAATCGGCCTTCCATAATGCTGACAAAACCGAGAAGCTTACTGTCTTCTTCCCAGACCCAGTTTTGCGCATTGGCAAGATACGCATCCCGCACCAGCGGAATGCAATCACGCCAGTAATTCGCTTTTATAAAGGGATGTCCCCAGGTTGTACTTTCCAGCCACAGTTCGAGGATCGCGGGGAGTTCTGAACGTTGCGCTTCCCGAATCATGGTTTATTTCCCGGATAGCAACAGCAGCCAACCACATGATCATTCACCAGCCCACATGCCTGCATAAAGGAGTAACAGATTGTGGTACCGACAAACTTAAAACCACGTTTTTTCAGTGCTTTAGATAGGGCGTCGGAGGCGGGCGTAGATGTGGGGATTTCGCTCAACGTTGTGGCTTGTGTCACCTGTGGCTGATGATTTACAAACGACCAGACAAAGTCGGCAAACGGTTCGCCGTTCTGTTCCATTTGCAGGTACGCCCGCGCATTACCAATAATTGCCTGAATTTTCCCGCGATGGCGGATAATCCCGGCGTCCTGTACCAGTCTTTCGACATCCTCTTCCTGCATTGCTGCGACCTTCACCGGATCGAACTGATGAAAGCAGGCGCGATAGTTTTCGCGTTTTTTGAGGACGGTGATCCACGATAACCCAGCCTGCTGCCCTTCAAGGCAGATCATTTCGAACAGTTTTTTACTGTCAGTTTCAGGCACGCCCCACTCATTATCATGGTAGGCAATATAAAGCGGGTCCTGACTCACCCAGCCGCAACGTTCCATACTTTCCCTCGCTATGTACCCGATCGTAAAAATTTCAGCCGCTTTTCTTGACGCATCGGTGAAAAAGTCAATATTTAATACAGGGCTACTATGCCCGATATCCTTCATACAATGACAATAATATTGCCGAATTCGGCTCTTCCCTGGAGTCGTGTTAATGATCATAAAAAAAAGCGGTGGTCGCTGGCAGCTAA
Source organism: Shigella sp. FC1567 (assembly GCF_001743015.1). Classification (NCBI taxonomy): domain Bacteria; kingdom Pseudomonadati; phylum Pseudomonadota; class Gammaproteobacteria; order Enterobacterales; family Enterobacteriaceae; genus Shigella; species Shigella sp. FC1567. The sequence goes on along the minus strand of NZ_MIIV01000058.1, from coordinate 2,463 downwards.
GCCTGCTGGCGAGCGTGGTAATCAGCGCCTTTTTTCTCAACACAGCTTACGCCTGGCAACAAGAATATATCGTTGATACGCAACCCGGACATTCCACAGAGCGTTACACCTGGGATAGTGATCATCAACCTGATTACAACGATATTTTGTCGCAACGTATTCAAAGTAGCCAAAGGGCGCTGGGACTGGAAGTCAATCTGGCGGAAGAAACTCCTGTGGATGTGACCAGCAGTATGAGTATGGGCTGGAATTTTCCTTTATATGAACAGGTTACAACCGGCCCGGTCGCGGCATTACATTACGATGGCACAACCACCTCGATGTATAACGAGTTTGGCGACAGTACTACCACGCTGACCGATCCGTTATGGCATGCCAGCGTGAGTAGCTTAGGCTGGCGTGTTGACTCCCGGCTTGGCGATCTCCGACCCTGGGCGCAAATCAGCTATAACCAGCAATTTGGCGAGAATATCTGGAAGGCGCAATCAGGCCTGAGCCGGATGACGGCGACAAACCAGAACGGCAACTGGCTGGATGTCACCGTAGGCGCTGATATGTTGCTCAATCAAAATATTGCCGCCTATGCCGCGCTAACTCAGGCAGAAAATACCACTAATAATAGCGACTATCTGTATACGATGGGGGTTAGCGCCAGATTTTAACGTAACAGTCACAATTGAAACCATTGAATAACAATAGTTGTGGTGATAGTGGGTGCTAACTTACAAATAATAAATTTGGTGAATAATTGTCGCGTCATTCATTCCTGAACTAAGGCATTTCATTCCGTTCTGATGGCATTTCATGCCGTTTTTCCCCAGGCATAAAATGCACTTCGTTATGGTTGTCGGCAGAGATTTTTCCTTTTTATTACTGCAGGAATACTGCCATGACACCTTCAAATTATCAGCGTACCCGCTGGCTGACACTCATCGGTACTATCATTACCCAGTTTGCGCTGGGGTCGGTTTATACCTGGAGCCTGTTTAATGGCGCGCTTTCTGCCAAGCTGGATGCGCCGGTAAGCCAGGTCGCTTTCTCTTTCGGCTTGTTAAGTCTGGGGCTGGCAATTTCATCTTCTGTTGCGGGGAAATTACAGGAACGTTTTGGCGTTAAACGCGTCACTATGGCTTCCGGCATTTTGCTAGGATTAGGCTTCTTCCTGACAGCGCATTCTGACAACCTGATGATGCTGTGGTTAAGCGCCGGTGTGCTGGTCGGTCTGGCGGATGGCGCGGGTTACCTGCTGACGCTCTCTAACTGCGTGAAGTGGTTCCCGGAGCGTAAAGGTCTGATCTCCGCGTTCGCTATCGGTTCTTATGGTCTTGGTAGCCTGGGTTTCAAATTTATCGACACGCAGCTGCTGGAAACGGTGGGTCTGGAAAAAACATTTGTGATTTGGGGAGCGATTGCGCTGGTGATGATTGTTTTCGGCGCAACGTTAATGAAAGACGCACCAAAACAGGAAGTGAAAACCAGCAATGGTGTGGTGGAGAAAGATTACACGCTGGCAGAGTCGATGCGTAAACCGCAGTACTGGATGTTAGCGGTAATGTTCCTGACTGCCTGCATGAGCGGCCTGTACGTGATTGGGGTAGCGAAAGATATCGCCCAAAGTCTGGCACACCTTGATGTGGTTTCCGCAGCCAATGCAGTAACGGTTATTTCCATCGCTAACCTTTCAGGTCGTCTGGTGCTGGGCATTCTGTCTGACAAAATTGCCCGTATCCGTGTTATCACCATTGGTCAGGTGATTTCGCTGGTGGGTATGGCGGCCCTGCTGTTTGCACCATTAAATGCAGTGACGTTCTTTGCAGCGATTGCCTGCGTGGCATTTAACTTTGGCGGCACTATTACCGTCTTTCCATCACTGGTCAGTGAGTTCTTCGGCCTCAATAACCTGGCGAAAAACTACGGTGTGATTTACCTCGGTTTCGGTATCGGTAGCATTTTTGGTTCGATTATCGCCTCACTGTTTGGCGGTTTCTATGTGACCTTCTACGTGATTTTCGCCCTGCTGATTCTGTCATTGGCGCTTTCTACGACGATTCGTCAGCCAGAGCAGAAAATGTTGCGTGAGGCGCATATTTAGAAATATGTTGCTACTGAAATAAATACGAGGAGGGAGACTTCAAAGTCTCCCTTTTTTATGGACGCATATTAAAAGAACAATAATATTCATACCACAAATATATTTTATTTATATATTATGTAGGTAATGACTCCAACTTACTGATAGTGTTTTATGTTCAGATAATGCCCGATGACCTTGTCATGCAGCTCCACCGATTTTGAGAACGACAGTGACTTCCGTCCCAGCCTTGCCAGATGTTGTCTCAGATTCAGATTATGTCGCTCAATGCGCTGAGTGTAACGCTTGCTGATAACGTGCAGCTTTCCCTTCAGGCGTGATTCATACAGCGGCCAGCCATCCGTCATCCATACCACGACCTCAAAGGCCGA
>NZ_MIIV01000057.1:0-10711 GCF_001743015.1 Shigella sp. FC1567 | reverse complement strand
ACACTGGAGCGTCTTCTGAGCCTGCTGTCGGCCTTTGAGGTCGTGGTATGGATGACGGATGGCTGGCCGCTGTATGAATCACGCCTGAAGGGAAAGCTGCACGTTATCAGCAAGCGTTACACTCAGCGCATTGAGCGACATAATCTGAATCTGAGACAACATCTGGCAAGGCTGGGACGGAAGTCACTGTCGTTCTCAAAATCGGTGGAGCTGCATGACAAGGTCATCGGGCATTATCTGAACATAAAACACTATCAGTAAGTTGGAGTCATTACCCCTAACCTTCGCAAGAGGTCGCTTCACGCGATAAATCTGAAACGAAACCTGACAGCGCGCCCCGCTTCTGACAAAATAGGCGCATCCCCTTCGACCTACGTAACAGATGGAATCCTCTCTCTGATGGCAGCAAAGATTATTGACGGTAAAACGATTGCGCAGCAGGTGCGCTCTGAAGTTGCTCAAAAAGTTCAGGCGCGTATTGCAGCCGGACTGCGGGCACCAGGACTGGCCGTTGTGCTGGTGGGTAGTAACCCTGCATCGCAAATTTATGTCGCAAGCAAACGCAAGGCTTGTGAAGAAGTCGGGTTCGTCTCCCGCTCTTATGACCTCCCGGAAACCACCAGCGAAGCGGAGCTGTTGGAGCTTATCGATGCGCTGAATGCCGACAACACCATCGATGGCATTCTGGTTCAACTGCCGTTACCGGCGGGTATTGATAACGTCAAAGTGCTGGAACGTATTCATCCGGACAAAGACGTGGACGGTTTCCATCCTTATAACGTCGGTCGTCTGTGCCAGCGCGCGCCGCGTCTGCGTCCCTGCACCCCGCGCGGTATCGTCACGCTGCTTGAGCGTTACAACATTGATACCTTCGGCCTTAACGCCGTGGTGATTGGCGCATCGAATATCGTCGGTCGTCCAATGAGCATGGAACTGTTGCTCGCAGGTTGCACCACTACCGTGACTCACCGTTTCACTAAAAATCTGCGTCACCACGTAGAAAATGCCGATCTGTTGATCGTTGCCGTCGGCAAGCCGGGCTTTATTCCTGGTGACTGGATCAAAGAAGGCGCAATTGTGATTGATGTCGGCATCAACCGTCTGGAAAATGGCAAAGTTGTGGGCGACGTCGTGTTTGAAGACGCGGCTAAACGCGCCTCATACATTACGCCTGTTCCGGGCGGCGTTGGCCCGATGACGGTTGCCACGCTGATTGAAAACACGCTTCAGGCGTGCGTTGAATATCATGATCCACAGGGTGAGTAACATGGCGACATTTTCTTTAGGTAAACATCCGCACGTTGAGCTGTGCGATTTGCTGAAACTGGAAGGCTGGAGCGAAAGCGGCGCGCAGGCGAAAATCGCGATTGCCGAAGGCCAGGTGAAAGTCGACGGTGCGGTTGAAACGCGCAAACGCTGCAAAATCGTCGCCGGTCAGACAGTGAGTTTTGCAGGTCACAGCGTACAGGTTGTTGCCTGATCCCTTTCCCGCCTGTATCAACAGGCCGGTTCTCTTTTCAGACTTTTGCCCTCTACGCCCCGTTCATCCATGCTGATAGCATCGACATTTTGCCGAAGCGACCATCATGCCAACCGTTATTACGCACGCCGCCGTTCCCCTATGCATTGGTTTAGGGTTGGGTTCGAAAGTCATCCCTCCGCGTCTGTTATTTGCCGGAATCATCCTGGCGATGCTGCCCGACGCCGACGTATTGTCGTTTAAATTTGGCGTTGCTTACGGCAATGTTTTTGGTCATCGCGGGTTTACCCATTCGCTGGTGTTTGCGTTTGTTGTCCCGCTGTTATGTGTGCTGATTGGACGCCGATGGTTCAGGGCTGGGCTTATTCGCTGCTGGCTGTTTTTAACCGTCTCGTTGCTATCGCACAGCTTGCTGGATTCGGTAACCACTGGCGGTAAGGGCGTTGGCTGGCTGTGGCCGTGGTCAGATGAACGCTTTTTCGCTCCCTGGCAGATGATTAAAGTCGCGCCGTTTGCATTGTCTCGTTACACCACGCCGTACGGGCATCAGGTGATAATTTCTGAATTGATGTGGGTGTGGTTGCCGGGGATGGTGCTTATGGGAATGTTGTGGTGGCGCAGGCGATAACCGGATGCGAAAACTCGCATCCGGCAACAGCGCAATTACTTACGACGCCAGGTGGTCCCTTGCGGGCCATCTTCCAGCACGATCCCCATCTCGTTAAGACGGTCACGCGCCGCATCTGCCGCCGCCCAGTCTTTCGCTTTACGGGCATCCAGACGCTGTTGAATTAACGCTTCAATCTCAGCCACTTCGCTGTCGTCTGCCTGCGCGCCGCTTTGCAGGAACGCTTCCGGTTCTTGCTCCAGCAGGCCCAATACAGCGGAAAGTTTACGCAGGTGAGATGCCATTGCATTCGCCGCTGCCATATCTTCTGCTTTCAGACGGTTTACTTCACGCGCCATATCAAACAGTACGGAATAGGCTTCCGGGGTGTTGAAATCGTCGTCCATCGCTTCAATAAAGCGCGCTTCAAACGCTTCGCCACCGGCAGGCGCAACGGTTTTATCTGTGCCGCGCAGCGCAGTGTAGAGACGCTCCAGCGCCGCACGCGTCTGCTTCAGGTTCTCTTCGCTGTAGTTCAACTGGCTGCGATAGTGGCCCGACATCAGGAAGTAACGCACGGTTTCCGCGTCGTAGTATTTCAGCACATCGCGCACGGTAAAGAAGTTACCCAGCGATTTGGACATCTTCTCGCGGTCAACCATCACCATTCCGGAGTGCATCCAGTAGTTCACATACTGACCATCATGGGCACAGGTGGACTGCGCGATTTCGTTCTCGTGGTGCGGGAACATCAGGTCTGAACCGCCGCCGTGGATATCAAAGTGGTTACCCAGCTGCTTGCAGTTCATGGCCGAACATTCAATGTGCCAGCCAGGACGACCCGCGCCCCACGGAGACGGCCAGCTCGGTTCGCCCTCTTTCGACATCTTCCACAGAACGAAGTCCATCGGGTTGCGTTTGTCATCAACCACGTCAACGCGCGCGCAGCCTGCAGCTGGTCGAGATCCTGACGCGACAGCACGCCATAAGTCGGATCGGTCGGGACGTCGAACATCACGTCGCCGTTGTCAGCCACATAAGCGTGACCTTTGGCGATCAGTTGTTCAGTGAGTTCAATAATTTCTGCGATATGGTGCGTCGCGCGCGGCTCCATATCCGGGCGCAGAATGTTCAAAGCATCAAAATCTTTGTGCATTTCGGCGATCATGCGATCCACCAGCGCCACAAAGCTTTCGCCATTTTCATTGGCGCGTTTGATGATTTTGTCGTCGATATCGGTAATGTTGCGCACATACTTCAGCTTATAGCCGAGGAAACGCAGATAGCGCGCAACCACGTCAAAAGCAACAAAGGTACGCCCGTGACCGATATGACAGAGATCGTAAACGGTGATTCCACACACGTACATGCCGACTTCCCCGGCGTGAATAGGCTTAAATTCCTCTTTTTGGCGTGTCAGAGTATTGAAGATTTTTAGCATCGAAGATTCCGTTTAGACATGTGTGGGTAATTGAGTTGCGTATAATACCCATATTTCCCGCGCGAATCAGCATACATTGCGTGATGATCCGATCGTGCGGTTATGCTATAACACCACCCTATATATGACCCGAACCGGGTTGAAGCACCAATCAAACGGAACAGGATGCAAAAATGGTTACTTTCCACACCAATCACGGCGATATTGTCATCAAAACTTTTGACGATAAAGCACCTGAAACAGTTAAAAACTTCCTGGACTACTGCCGCGAAGGTTTTTACAACAACACCATTTTCCACCGTGTTATCAACGGCTTTATGATTCAGGGCGGCGGTTTTGAACCGGGCATGAAACAAAAAGCCACCAAAGAACCGATCAAAAACGAAGCCAACAACGGTCTGAAAAATACCCGTGGTACGCTGGCAATGGCCCGTACTCAGGCTCCGCACTCTGCAACTGCACAGTTCTTCATCAACGTGGTTGATAACGACTTCCTGAACTTCTCTGGCGAAAGCCTGCAAGGTTGGGGCTACTGCGTGTTTGCTGAAGTGGTTGAAGGCATGGACGTGGTAGACAAAATCAAAGGTGTTGCAACCGGTCGTAGCGGTATGCACCAGGACGTGCCAAAAGAAGACGTTATCATTGAAAGCGTGACCGTTAGCGAGTAATCGTGGCGACACTCTTTATTGCAGATCTTCATCTCTGCGTGGAAGAACCGGCGATCACCGCCGGTTTTCTGCGTTTTTTAGCGGGGGAAGCTCGCAAGGCCGACGCGCTGTATATTCTTGGCGATCTGTTTGAAGCGTGGATTGGCGACGACGATCCCAATCCACTCCATCGCCAGATGGCGGCAGCGATCAAAGCGGTGTCCGATTCCGGCGTTCCCTGTTATTTCATTCATGGCAACCGTGATTTTCTGCTCGGCAAACGCTTTGCCCGTGAAAGTGGCATGACGTTATTGCCGGAAGAAAAGGTGCTCGAACTTTATGGCCGCCGGGTGTTGATTATGCATGGCGACACGCTGTGCACCGATGACGCGGGTTATCAGGCTTTTCGCGCCAAAGTCCACAAACCCTGGCTGCAAATGCTATTCCTCGCCCTGCCGTTGTTTGTGCGCAAACGCATTGCCGCGCGAATGCGCGCGAACAGCAAAGAAGCCAACAGCAGTAAATCGCTGGCGATCATGGACGTTAACCAAAACGCAGTGGTCAGTGCGATGGAAAAACATCAGGTGCAATGGCTGATCCACGGGCATACCCATCGCCCGGCGGTGCATGAACTTATCGCCAACCAGCAACCTGCTTTTCGCGTGGTACTGGGTGCCTGGCATACGGAAGGTTCGATGGTGAAAGTCACGGCGGATGACGTTGAGCTGATTCATTTTCCGTTTTAAAAAAACCACAACTTTGCTGATTTCACAGCCACGCAACCGTTTTCCTTGCTCTCTTTCCGTGCTATTCTCTGTGCCCTCTAAAGCCGAGAGTTGTGCACCACAGGAGTTTTAAGACGCATGTCTTCCCGCAATAATCCGGCGCGTGTCGCCATCGTGATGGGGTCCAAAAGCGACTGGGCTACCATGCAGTTCGCCGCCGAAATCTTCGAAATCCTGAATGTCCCGCACCACGTTGAAGTGGTTTCTGCTCACCGCACCCCCGATAAACTGTTCAGCTTCGCCGAAAGCGCCGAAGAGAACGGTTATCAGGTGATTATTGCGGGCGCAGGTGGCGCAGCGCACCTGCCAGGCATGATTGCCGCCAAAACGCTGGTGCCGGTGCTGGGCGTGCCAGTACAGAGCGCCGCACTGAGCGGTGTCGATAGCCTCTACTCCATCGTACAAATGCCGCGCGGCATTCCGGTGGGTACGCTGGCGATTGGTAAAGCTGGCGCGGCAAACGCGGCATTACTGGCAGCACAAATTCTCGCGACTCACGATAAAGAGCTACACCAGCGTCTGAATGACTGGCGCAAAGCCCAGACCGACGAAGTGCTGGAAAATCCGGACCCGCGAGGTGCGGCATGAAACAGGTTTGCGTCCTCGGTAACGGGCAGTTAGGCCGTATGCTGCGTCAGGCAGGCGAACCGTTAGGCATTGCTGTCTGGCCGGTCGGGCTGGACGCTGAACCGGCGGCGGTGCCTTTTCAACAAAGCGTGATTACCGCTGAGATCGAACGCTGGCCGGAAACCGTATTAACCCGCGAGCTGGCGCGTCATCCGGCCTTTGTGAACCGCGATGTGTTCCCGATTATTGCTGACCGTCTGACTCAGAAGCAGCTTTTCGATAAGCTCCACCTGCCGACCGCGCCGTGGCAGTTACTTGCCGATCGCAGCGAGTGGCCTGCGGTGTTTGATCGTTTAGGTGAACTGGCGATTGTTAAGCGTCGCACTGGTGGCTATGACGGTCGCGGTCAATGGCGTTTACGCGCCAATGAAACCGAACAGTTACCGGCAGAGTGTTACGGCGAATGTATTGTCGAGCAGGGCATTAACTTCTCTGGTGAAGTGTCGCTGGTTGGCGCGCGCGGCTTTGATGGCAGCACCGTGTTTTATCCGCTGACGCATAACCTGCATCAGGACGGTATTTTGCGCACCAGCGTCGCTTTTCCGCAGGCCAACGCACAGCAGCAGGCGCAAGCCGAAGAGATGCTGTCGGCGATTATGCAGGAGCTGGGCTATATGGGCGTGATGGCGATGGAGTGTTTTGTCACCCCGCAAGGTCTGCTGATCAACGAACTGGCTCCGCGTGTGCATAACAGCGGTCACTGGACACAAAACGGTGCCAGCATCAGCCAGTTTGAGCTGCATCTGCGGGCGATTACCGATCTGCCGTTACCGCAACCAGTAGTGAATAATCCGTCGGTGATGATCAATCTGATTGGTAGCGATGCGAATTATGACTGGCTGAAATTGCCGCTGGTGCATCTGCACTGGTACGACAAAGAAGTCCGTCCGGGGCGTAAAGTGGGGCATCTGAATTTGACCGACAGCGACACATCGCGTCTGACTGCGACGCTGGAAGCCTTAATCCCGCTGCTGCCGCCAGAGTATGCCAGCGGCGTGATTTGGGCGCAGAGTAAGTTCAGTTAAGCAGGTGCTCATTTGATTGCCGGATGCGGCGTAAACGCCTTATCCGGCTTACCGCTCCGGTACCCATTGTAGGCCTGATAAGACGCGTCAAGCGTCGAATCAGGCATGGTGCACCGATTGCCGGATGCTCTCATCACTACAGCGAAATACAGGTCCCCGCTTCGCCCGCCAGCGTCTCTTCAATTCGCGATAACGCCCCAATCCACGCGGGTTTACTACGGCTTCTGACATAACCACTCACCGCCGTTACCTTCGGCCCCATCGAACCATCGGCTTTGGCAAATGGCGCTAACTCATCCGGTGTGGCATGGCGAATGGCACGTTGCTGCGGCGTTCCCCAGTTTTCATATACCGCATCAGCATCGGTGAGGATCACCAGTCCATCGGCATTAATCTGCTCGGCGAGCAACGCAGTGGCGAGATCTTTATCAATCACCGCTTCACTCCCTGCCCCATCTTCCGTCACAGGCACACCGCCGCCGCCACTGCAAATCACCACATGCCCCTCTTTGAGCAACAACTCGATGGCTTCGCTGTCGAGAATTTTACGCGGTTGCGGAGACGCCACCACCCGGCGCAAATATTTACCATCACGTTTCATCTGCCAGCCGTAAGCCGCTTCCAGTGCCTCTTGTTCTTCTGGCTGATAAACCGGACCAATAAATTTCTCTGGCTGCAAAAACGCCGGATCATCAGGCGAAACCTCAATGCGCGTCAGCACCGTCGTAACAGGCGGTATCTGCGGCTGTGCGCTCAAGCTCTGCGCCAGCATATAGCCTCATCCCCTGGCTTTCCGCCACCAGCACATCCAGCGGATACGGTTCTACCTCTTTCCACGCCAGATTCTGTAACGCCAGCAGCCCCACCTGCGGCCCGTTGCCGTGAACAATCGCCAGCCGATAAGAACGGGCCAGGCGTGCCAGCGCGGGTACAGCACTGGCGATATTGCGATATTGATTTTCCGCCGTCAGCGCCTCACCGCGCTGGAGTAAGGCGTTGCCCCCAAGAGCTACAACCAGTGTTTTCATGGTTTTCCTTGTAATAATTGTTGGCCAAGCCAGAACCCCAGCAGCGTATCTGCCCCTGACGTATGCCCCAGCGCCAGCAGCGAATCAATCGCAACAGCGGTACGTTTCGGGCAACTCAGAGCATGGACAAAGTGCAGGAGTGGCGAGGCGAAATATCCTTGCGCGGCATAACGTAAATAACTGACGCTCACCGCTGTGGTAACGAGTTGAAGATTGTCGGAACAGGCAAAAAACGGGCGACCGGCGCGCGCATCTAAAGCGCCATAATACCAAGCCGCCAGCAGCATTCCGCTCAACGTGTCATCATGACTTGGCGTTAATCCGGGGCCTTTACCCAGCCAGTGCCGCCAGTCGGTCTTAACGCCATTGAGCGCGGCCTGAAAACAGTGACGAAACTGGCGTAATTCAGCGGTCAGCGGATCGCTTGCCGCCATCGCCAGTGGTCCGAAAAGTCCGGTTTCCTCCGCGCGTTGCATCCATGCAGCTGCAAGCGGTTGAGGATGCGAAGGCGGCGTAATACGCAGCAAACAATAACGCTGTGGCTGTTTAACCGTGAAACGCCCGAGGCGAATCCCTTGAGCCACAACCTGTGGTCGTTCATTGCCGCATAATCCACCGCATAACGCATCGAATTGCGCGCGGCGAAGCACCCATCCTCCGGGGCCGAAACCACTACCCTGACGATGCAGCGTTAACAGTTCGCCGCTTTCCGTCATCAGGTTAATCGCCCGCCGCCACACTCCCGCTAACCGCCAGGACTGGCGATAATTCGGTGCGCTACTGCTGGCAAGCAGAGGATGGATGATCGTCATTGCGCGTTCCTCAACCAATCCCCATGCTTTCAGCCAGTGCTTCCAGCGCCTGTTCAAAGCACGCCAGCGGTGCCCGCACGGTGCCTGCGCCAATCTGCCCGATCCCCGCCTCTTTATGGGCGATACCGGTATTGATGAGTGGCGTAATGCCGGTTTCTACCACGCGACGAATATCCAGCCCCAGGCACGCGCCCTGAAAATCCCAGCCTGGGATCTGCAACTGCATATTGCGTTCAAGGTAAATTTCCGCCATCTCTTCAGATACCGCCCTGGCCGCTTCCATGCCACCCGCACCGACAAAGCGCGTTACGCCAGGCGCTGCGATCATTGCCGCACCTCCGATACCAAAGGTTTCGGTAATCGCGCTATCGCCCATATCCGGGTTCGCCTGCTCCTGCGAGAAGCCGGTGAAAAACAGACCTTGCGGAGTGTTTACAGGCGCAGTAAACCAGCGTTCACCCAGCCCGCTTACCCGAATCCCGAACATATTGCCGTTGCGGGTCATAGCCGTAACGATGCTGCCTGCGCGGATCATCGCGCCAGCATCCATCGCCGCCTTGCAGTAGGCCATCGCGAGGTTGAGGAAGAACTGATCGGTCACGCTGAGGAAATCGATCACTTCCGCAATGTGCTGTTTATCATGATCGAGGCGAGCAATTTGTGGGGCCAGCGTACGCATTAACAGTGCTGAGGAAGCAATATTGCGTTGATGGAACTCATCGCCCATCGTAATGCCCTGCGCCATCATCGCCGTGAGATCGATACCGCGCTCCATGCGCCCCAGCGCCGCGCTTAATACTGGCATTAACACATCGCGCATCCAGCGATGGCGAGTCAGGACATCTTCGCCGTAAGCGCCAAAACGCATCACTTTGCCGATACCTTCGTTGAGGTTGCAGTACGCCCGGTTGCCGTCGGTCACGTTCTCGACCACCAGCATCGGCATACTGGCAGAAGTAATGCCGCCCATTGGCCCGACGGCATTCACATGGTGACAAGGAATGAAGTTCACTTCCCCCTGCTCCAGCATCGCCAGTGCCTGCGCTTCATCTTTCGCCCAGCCTTCGAACAGACATCCGCCCACGCACGCCCCTTTCATGGGTCCGGTCATCTCCTGCCAGCGCATTGGCGGCCCGGCGTGAAGCAGTGTTTTGCCCTCGTTTAGTTCGCTGATAAGTGAAAAAGCCGGTTGCACATCCAGCCAGTGTGGACGAGCACGACGAATTTGTTCGATAACCGCAGCATTGGCTTGCGCCACTGATGTAAACATGGGAACCCCTTATTGCAAACGTTCTAATAAACGAGCCAGTTTTTTATTGCCGCCGGCGACTGGCGACCATTGGTAATGCACAACCGGTTTGCTGGCGCTTTGTAGCTCCAGCGCAAAGCTGCGTAATCCGATGTTAATCACGGCGACGTTTTCCAGTAATGACGGTGTATGTTGCTGTGCGGCAGGCGAGAGCGGATAAATTAACGCTGCCGCCAGCAAGGTGGCTTCCGGCAGCGAACTCACTACCGCGATCCCCGCATCTTCCAGCGTGGCGATTTGCTGCGAGCGGCATTGCGGGTCACGTTCAGTGCCTGTCACCGTGGCAATGGCATACAGTGGTTGATTATCTGAACGCGCGGCACAGGCTTTTTGCTAGGCGCTTACCAGCGAGGCGGCAGGATCGGCAGTCGCACCGAAGCCAATCACGACATCAAGTAGCAATACGCGCACTTGTGGTTTAGCGCCGAGATCGGCAATTAACTGGTTGCGTAAGGCTGGGTCGATCATCGGATGGGGACGCCCGACGGTGTAGAAATCATCGCCGAGGTCAATAATCTGGTGACCATCGGCGTCGAGCATCATGCCGTGATGATGGGTATCGTCGGCTTCCACGCCAAGGTGTCCAGCAAGTAATCCCGCCGCTTCGGCAGCCAGCGTACCGCCGGTATACAAACCGCAAATAAATCCGCTGCTGACAGGCGCTATTGCGTTACGTCGCGCCGTGACGCGTGAAAGCAGGCAAGCCAGGCGTGCGGCCTCATCCAGCGAGGAGGCAAACCAGACATTCTCGTCGCGGGCCACCGCCGGGGTATAACCTAAAAACAGCGCCACCATCGGTTTGCCGGTTGCTTTCATGGCATTAACAATTTTCAGACGCACAGCTTCGGCAGTGGATTTGCCCCTATATTTCCAGACATCTGTTATCACTTAACCCATTACAAGCCCGCTGCCGCAGATATTCCCGTGGCGAGCGATAACCCAGCGCACTA
>NZ_MIIV01000056.1:0-10801 GCF_001743015.1 Shigella sp. FC1567 | reverse complement strand
GTGTTAGGCCTGCCGCCAGCGTTCAATCTGAGCCATGATCAAACTCTTCAATTTAAAAGTTTGATGCTCAAAGAATTAAACTTCGTAATGAATTACGTGTTCACTCTTGAGACTTGGTATTCATTTTTCGTCTTGCGACGTTAAGAATCCGTATCTTCGAGTGCCCACACAGATTGTCTGATAAATTGTTAAAGAGCAGTGCCGCTTCGCTTTTTCTCAGCGGCGCGGGGTGTGCATAATACGCTTTCCCGCTACAGAGTCAAGCATTTTTTTGCTTTTCTCTGTTGAGATTCTCAGGAGAACCCCGCTGACCCGGCGGCGTGTTTGCCGTTGTTCCGTGTCAGTGGTGGCGCATTATAGGGAGTTATTCCGGCCTGACAAGAGGAAATTTAAAATAATTTTCTGACCGCGCACTTTTTCAGCAAAAGCCCCGTTAATGTGCCATAAAACAAGCAATTTGCCGTTTTTGCAACCGTAATCACACTTCCTGGTGGCATACTAAGGAGGAATAAAAAGAAAAAGGAAGATTAGTAATGCCTTTAAGCGCACAACAGTTAGCTGCACAGAAAAACCTTTCGTATGTTCTGGCTGAGAAGCTGGCGCAACGCATCTTAAAAGGTGAATATGAACCCGGCACCATTTTGCCTGGTGAGATTGAGCTGGGCGAGCAATTTGGAGTGAGTCGTACAGCGGTACGCGAAGCGGTCAAAACGTTAACGGCAAAAGGGATGGTTTTACCGCGACCGCGAATTGGTACCCGGGTCATGCCACAATCAAACTGGAATTTTCTTGATCAGGAATTGCTTACCTGGTGGATGACAGAAGAGAACTTTCATCAGGTCATCGATCACTTTCTGGTTATGCGTATCTGTCTGGAGCCGCAAGCCTGCCTACTGGCAGCAACGGTTGGCACCGCGGAACAGAAGGCGCATCTCAATACGTTAATGGCCGAAATGGCGGCATTAAAAAAGAACTTTCGCCGTGAACGCTGGATCGAAGTCGATATGGCCTGGCATGAGCATATCTATGAAATGAGCGCCAATCCGTTTTTGACCTCATTCGCCTCGCTATTCCATTCGGTTTATCACACTTACTTCACGTCAATTACCAGCGACACAGTGATAAAGCTGGATCTGCACCAGGCGATTGTCGATGCGATTATCCAAAGCGATGGCGACGCGGCATTTAAAACTTGTCAGGCGCTGCTACGCTCACCTGATAAGTGATAACCCGATAACAGGACATTGAATGAGCGATAAAAAGAAGCGTAGTATGGCGGGTTTGCCGTGGATCGCGGCGATGGCCTTCTTCATGCAGGCACTTGATGCCACTATTCTGAATACCGCCTTACCCGCAATCGCTCATAGCCTTAATCGTTCTCCTCTCGCGATGCAATCAGCCATCATCAGTTATACGCTGACGGTGGCGATGTTTATTCCGGTAAGCGGATGGCTAGCCGATCGCTTCGGTACGCGTCGCATTTTTACCCTTGCCGTGAGTCTGTTCACGTTGGGTTCTCTGGCCTGCGCACTTTCTAATTCGCTACCACAGCTGGTTGTCTTCCGGGTTATTCAGGGGATAGGCGGCGCAATGATGATGCCTGTTGCTCGGCTGGCCTTACTGCGTGCTTATCCTCGTAATGAACTTCTTCCTGTATTGAATTTTGTCGCCATGCCGGGTCTGGTGGGGCCAATTTTAGGCCCCGTTCTTGGCGGCGTGCTGGTCACCTGGGCAACCTGGCACTGGATATTTTTAATCAATATCCCCATAGGTATTGCGGGCCTTCTTTACGCGCGCAAACATATGCCCAATTTCACCACCGCACGACGCAGATTCGATATCACTGGCTTTTTGCTGTTTGGCCTCAGCCTTGTTCTCTTCTCAAGCGGAATAGAGCTATTCGGGGAAAAGATTGTCGCCAGCTGGATTGCCTTGACGGTAATTGTCACCAGCATCGGGTTACTGCTTCTCTATATTCTCCATGCGCGACACACGCCAAACCCATTAATTTCATTAGATTTATTTAAAACCCGCACTTTCTCGATCGGTATCGTAGGCAATATTGCAACCCGTCTGGGGACCGGTAGTGTACCGTTCCTTATGCCATTGATGTTACAGGTAGGATTTGGTTATCAGGCGTTTATTGCCGGCTGTATGATGGCACCGACAGCGTTAGGTTCCATTATTGCAAAATCGATGGTTACCCAAGTCTTACGTCGTCTGGGCTATCGCCATACGTTAGTGGGGATCACGGTGATTATTGGGCTAATGATCGCTCAGTTCTCTTTGCAATCACCGGCAATGGCGATATGGATGCTGATCTTGCCGTTGTTTATATTAGGGATGGCTATGTCGACGCAATTTACCGCGATGAATACCATCACACTTGCCGATCTGACCGATGACAACGCCAGCAGCGGTAACAGTGTTCTGGCGGTCACGCAGCAACTGTCGATTAGTTTAGGCGTTGCTGTAAGTGCGGCCGTCCTTCGCGTTTATGAAGGGATGGAAGGCACAACGACTGTCGAACAATTCCACTATACGTTTATCACGATGGGCATTATTACTGTTGCTTCAGCAGCAATGTTCATGCTTCTGAAAACAACCGATGGTAATAATTTGATCAAAAGACAGCGTAAATCTAAGCCGAACCGCGTTCCATCAGAATCGGAGTAAGTTGTAATCGTTGTTGCTGAAGGGTCGGCTGGGTTATCCGATGGATGAGTACATCAATCGCCAGCTCCCCCAGTTCATCTTTCGGTTGGTGGATAGTGGTTAATGGTGGCGTCATAAAGCTTGCCAGTTCGATATCGTCATAGCCAATCACCGCGATATCCTGCGGAACCTGTAACTCTGCCTGATATAACGCCTGGTAAACGCCAACAGCCATAGCGTCATTTCCGGTAAAGACGGCCTGAGGACGCAGCGGATGTGATAACAGTTGGCGCATGGCGTCAAACCCGCCGTTAAATTCAAAATCACCAGTGACTTCATAGCCATCAGGAATGTTGAGACCCGCACGTTTCATCGCCGCCCGATAACCTTCCAACCGCAGGCGCGCCGGAGTTTTATCCAGCGGACCGGTAATACAGGCGATACGGGTATGACCTTTATCGATCAGATATTGCGTTGCTAAGTCTCCGCCCAGCAACGAGTTATCCTGAATAAGATCGCTGTCGCCATCGAACGGAGCCCAGTCCATCATCACAGTAGGCACTGTCGGATAACGTTGCATGATTTCACGCGAAGGTTGATGCGTTTCGGTGCACAGTAACAGCAAGCCATCAACGCGTTTTTGCATCAGCGTTTCCAGATTGCGATTCATCCGCTGTTCATCGCCTTCGGTATTGCAAAGGACGAGACTATAACCGCGTTCGAAGCAGCTGCGTTCAACGCCACGCACCAGTTCTGAATAGAAAGGATTGGTACTGGCAGTGATCAACATGCCAATGGTATGTGTTTGATTGAGTTTGAGGCTACGCGCCAGGGCTGATGGCGCGTAATTGAGTTCTTTAATCGCCGCTTCAACTTTGGCGGTAATCGCTTCACTGACGAAGCGATCTTTATTGATAACGTGAGAAACTGTTGAGGTAGAAACGCCCGCCAGGCGGGCAACATCTTTCATTGTAGCCAAGCGTCACCTCTGCCTGTCTAAAAATGCGTCGATCTCTTCACGCCACGGTACGGAAGGTTGTGCGCCTTTACGTGTTACGGCAATCGCAGCTGCAGCATGGGCAAACCGAATCGCCTCTGGCAATGGTTTTTCTTCCAGCAACGCCGTGATTAACGCGCCGTTAAAGGTATCTCCGGCAGCAATGGTATCGACAGCCTGCACCCGGAATCCAGGAACGCGCTGACCTTCACCATTCACGCTAGCCCATACACCACGACTTCCTAAAGTAATCAGTACAGTACGGATACCTTTTTCATGCAGTACCTGCGCCGCCTTCGCTGCATCTTCATCATTTTCAACACGAATACCGGTGAGCTTTTCTGCTTCCGTTTCGTTTGGCGTAATAATGTCCACCAGCGCCAGCAGTTCGTCAGGAAGTTCGCGAGCCGGAGCCGGGTTAAGCGCAACGATAGTCTTATTTTGATGGGCGATTTTCGCCGCTGCCATCACACTTTCGAGTGGTGATTCCAGCTGCATTAATAATGCTGACGCGTTGGCAATACGCTCACGTTGCGCTTCCACCAGCGCCGGGGAAAGGGCAGCATTAGCGCCGGCATGAATACCGATGACATTCTCACCTTCGCCATTAACAAAAATCAGCGCCACACCTGTTGATTCGCCTTTGATCACGCTGACCGGAGTAATATCAATGTTATCAGTGGCGAGCTGCTGGCGAACGCTCTCACCAATGCTGTCATCACCCGTACAGGCAATAAACGCGATATTCGCACCGCTACGCCCAGCAGCCACAGCCTGATTCGCGCCTTTGCCGCCAAATGCAACCTGATAGTGGTTACCGGTTACGGTTTCGCCTGGAGTAGGAAAAGATTGAAGATTAAGAATGTGGTCAGCATTAATGCTGCCAAGAACAACGAGGCTGCCTGCGTTTTGCATATTCGGGATGTCCATAAAATGCGCCACCGTGTTAGGGTGGCGCGTGCCCTGCTTTTCTTTATATTACACGTTCATCTGTCGATGACGTATTTATGTCACCATCAGGTCATACAACCTGATTAAAACTACTGCTTAACAACCAGTTTCAGATCAACCGGATACTTAGCCTGAACTTTCTCGCCTTTCAGCACTTTATCTGCGGTTTCGACGCCTTTCGCGCCAATCTGATCGGGTAGCTGAGCGATAGTCGCTGCTAGTTTGCCATCATTCACCGCTTTTTCGCCATCCGGTGTACCGTCAAATCCGACGACCATCACATCCGATTTACCGGCAGTTTGCAGTGCGCGCAGCGCGCCCAGCGCCATTTCATCATTCTGCGCGAATACAGCCTGAACATCCGGATGAGCGGTCAACAGGTTCTGCATTACGTTCAAACCTTTAGTGCGATCAAAATCTGCTGGCTGGCAAGAACATTAAACTTGTGAGCAGCAACGGCCTGCTGGAAGCCTTCGCCACGTTCACGGGCTGCGGATGTACCAGCAATGCCTTGCAGCTCGATAACTTTGGCACCTTCACCCGCTTTCTTCGCGATGTAATCACCGGCGATTTTGCCACCCAGTACGTTATCAGAAGCAATGTGGCTCACCACTTCACCTTTCGTTGCCTGGCGGTCAAGAGTGATAACCGGGATGTTCGCCTGGTTAGCCATCTTCACAGCATTACCTACTGCGTCGGAGTCGGTCGGGTTAATCAGCAGAATTTTGGTGCCGCGAACGGTTAAGTCCTGCACGTTCGCCAGCTCTTTCGCCGGGTTGTTCTGGGAGTCCAGCACCACCAGGTTATAGCCAAGCTTATCCGCCTCTTTCTGCGCGCCATCTTTCAGCGATACAAAGAACGGGTTGTTAAGCGTGGAGACCACCAGCGCGATGGTGTCTTTTGCCATCGCATTCGCACTGACGGTGGCGCTTAGCGCAACAGCGGAAACCAGGGTAGCCAGTTTTTTCATGTTCATATTCAAGATGTCCTGTAGTCGTTATTACTGCTTTTTGTTGTCTACCAGCACCGCCAGCAAAATCACCACCGCTTTGACGATCATCTGGTAATAGGAGGAAACACCTAACAAATTCAATCCATTATTAAGGAAGCCAAGAATTAATGCGCCGATCAACGTCCCAACAATGCGACCTTTTCCGCCCGCCAGACTCGTACCGCCCAGAACCACCGCAGCAATAGCATCCAGCTCATAGCCAGTCCCCGCCGTGGGTTGTGCGGAGGAGAGACGCGCCACTTCAATGGTCCCGGCCAGCGATGCCAGCAGACCACAAAGAGAATAGACGATGATTTTGATTTTATTGACGTTGATACCAGAAAGACGCGTTGCCGCTTCGTTGCCGCCCAGCGCGTAGATGTAACGCCCCAGACGCGTGTGATGCAGCATGTACCAGGCCGCGAGGAAGACAATCCCCATGATCCAGACTGGCGTCGGTACGCCCAGCGGACGACCAATACCAAACCAGCCAAACAGATCGGCGTTCTCAGTAAAGCCGGTATTCACTGGGCTACCGTTGGTATAAACCATGGTCACGCCGCGCAGTAAAAGCATCATAACCAGCGTAGCGATAAACGCCTGAACGCGACCTTTCGCTACAATCACCCCGGTTACCGCACCAATTGCGGCACCTAACGCGAGAGCAGCAGCGACAGCCACCAGCGCATTGACTTCAATGCCGACGATAGATGCAGCAACTGCGCCGGTTAGCGCCAACAGAGAACCTACAGACAAGTCGATGCCCGAAGTCAGGATCACCAGCGTCATCCCGACCGCCATAATGGCGTTCACCGAGGTTTGCTGGAGAATATTGAATAAGTTATTGATGGTGAAAAAGTTCGGGCTTAACGTCGAGACAATCGCGATCAGCACCAGCAGAGCGATAAGCGATTTCTGCTCCATCAGCCACGCTTTCGTGAAATAACGGCGACCAGAGACAGTCTGGGTTGTCATTTTTTTACTCCTGATTCACGCGATTAAGCTTGCCCACAGCGGCAGCCATTAACACTTCCTGGGTGGCCTGCTCACGAGTAAATTCCCCGCTGAGATGCCCTTCATGCATGACGATGATGCGATCGCTCATGCCTAATACTTCTGGCATCTCCGATGACACCAGAATGATGCTCAAGCCATCGGCTTTGAACTGGTTAATCAGTTGATAGATCTCTTTTTTCGCGCCGACATCTACGCCACGGGTAGGTTCATCAAGGATCAACACTTTTTGCTGATTGCCACCGGAAAGCAGACCAATTGCCTGTTCCATCGACGGTGTTTTCACATTAAACAGACGAATGAAATCACTCACAGCCTACTGTTCATCGGCATGCTTCAAACTGCCGCCAGCGCGGCTGAAGTAGCGCAGCGCTGTCAGCGACATGTTCTCTTTTACTGACATGCCCAACACTAAACCGTCACGTTTACGGTCTTCGGAGATATACACAATGCCGTTTGCCAGGCCATCCTGCGGTGAACGGGTAACGACTTCATGCCCATCCAGGGTGACGTAACCGCTGGTGCGCGGTAGTGCGCCGTAGAGCACTTTCATCAGTTCGGTACGACCTGCGCCCATCAAACCAGAGACGCCAAGAATTTCGCCTTTGCGTAAAGTAAAAGAGACATCGTTAACGCCAGGTCCGCAGAGATTATCGACTTTCAGGCGGATATCTCCCGGCGCTTTGTCCAGGTGTGGATATTGATCTTCCAGCTTGCGACCCACCATCATCTCAATCAGCGAATCTTCGGTCAGTGATGCCACTTCGCGCTCAGCAATAAATTGCCCGTCACGAAAAACGGTAACGGCATCGCAAATCTCGAAGATTTCTTTCATGCGGTGGGAGATATAGACAATACCGCGGCCTTGCGATTTTAGTTCGCGGATGACGCGGAACAGGGATTCGGTTTCGGTATCGGTCAGCGCATCGGTCGGTTCATCCATAATGATGACTTTCGACTCAAAGCTCAGCACTTTGGCGATTTCAACCATTTGCTGGTCACCGATGGAAAGATCGCCCACCAGCTTGTCGCTTTTAAAGCGCAGGTTAAGTTTAGCCAGCAATTTATCCGCTTCGGCATACATGGTTTTCCAGTCAATTTTGCCAAAGCGATTAACAAACTCACGACCGAGGAAAATGTTTTCGGCAATGGTCAACTGCGGGATCAGGTTCAGTTCCTGATGGATAATCCCAATCCCGGCTTCCTGGGAAGATTTCGGCCCGGTAAATGTCGTTTCTTTCCCCAGCCATAAAAGCGTGCCGGCATCGCGAGCATAGATACCAGTAAGCACTTTCATCATGGTGGATTTACCCGCGCCGTTTTCGCCCACCAGCGCCATCACGCGGCCCGGATAGACATTTAACGCAGCGCCCGAGAGGGCTTTTACGCCCGGGAAGGCTTTATCGATGCCTTTAAGCTGAAGTAATGCTTCCATGACGGCCTCAGAACGTCACGCCAGCACAGAGAATGATATTCGCATACGGAGAACATTCTCCGCTGCGAATTACCGCCTGACTTTCTGCGGTTTGTTGTTTGAATTGTTCATGCGTGGTGTAACGAATTTCAATGGTATTTCCCTGGTGTTTTTGCAGCTGCTCAAGGTGAGTGAGCAACGTTTCGTGGAGTTGCGGATTATGTTGTTTGATCTCTTCCGCGATAATGGCAGCCTCGACCTGCATTTCATTTGTAACGACGCCCAGCACCTGCATAAAAGAAGGTACACCCTGGGTTAATGCCATATCGATACGCGTTGTACTTTTGGGGATGGGTAAACCAGCATCACACACCACCAGCGTATCGGTATGTCCCAGACGGGAGATCACCGATGAAATATCAGAATTAAGAACGGTGCCTTTTTTCATTTTTTTCTCCATCAGCGAACGTTCTGACCCGCAGTTTAATCCTGACTGAGTTGGGAAAACCATCGTGACGTTACGGAAATGTGATCAACCTCGAAACGTTTTACATGGTGATTAACCATGAAAACAAAAACGCCCCCTTATGGAGAAAGGAGGCGTCTGGCGTTAGATTTCGACCTGAGTACCCAGTTCGATAACCCTGTTTGGCGGGATTTCAAATTGATCTGGTGCACGCAGCGCATTACGTTGCAGCAGCAAGTACAGCTTGCCGCGCAGACGCAAATACCACGGGCGTTTGCCGAGGATCAACGACTCATGCGACATAAAGAAGGAGGTTTCCATCATCCGGCAACTTAATCCTTCCAGACCGCAGCGGTGGAAAACTTCTTCCACGTTTGGCGTTTCTCGCCAACCATAACTTGCCACCACGCGCCAGAAAGTGAGCGACAGTTGTTCAATCTGTACCCGACGGACATTATGGACATATGGCGCGTCTTCGGTACGCAGAGTTAACAGAATCACCCGCTCATGCAATACCTTGTTATGTTTAAGGTTATGCATCAGCGCAAAGGGAATGACGTTGATTGCACGCGACATATACACCGCGGTCCCGGGCACGCGAACAGGCGGTGATTTCTCCAGCGAAGCAATCATCGCTTCCAGAGAGTTACCATGTTCATGCATCCGCCGCAGCAAGCGGAAACGCTCGCTCTTCCAGGTGGTCATCACGATAAACATCACCGTACCGAGGCTCAATGGCAACCAACCGCCGGAGAGCAGTTTATCGAGGTTAGCGGTGAACAATGGAATATCGACACAAAGGAAAGCAATCAGGATCAGCGCAACAAAATACTTATTCCAGTGCCAGTTCTGACGTGCCACGGTAGTCGAGAGAATAGACGTCAGCACCATGGTTCCGGTCACCGCAATCCCGTACGCCGCCGCCAGGTTGCTGGAGTGCTCAAAGCTGACAATCACAATCACGACCGCGACATAGAGCATCCAGTTCACAAACGGAATATAGATTTGCCCTGACTCCATTTCGGAGGTGTGAATAATGCGCATCGGCGACAAATATCCCAGACGTACCGCCTGACGCGTCAATGAGAAGACGCCAGAGATAACCGCCTGCGAGGCAATTACCGTCGCCAGTGCGGCGATGATCAGCAGCGGGATCAGCGCCCAGTCCGGTGCCAACAGGAAGAACGGGTTCTTAATCGCTTCCGGGTTCTTTAACAACAGCGCTCCCTGACCGAAGTAATTAAGGGTCAAGGAAGGTAATACGACGGTGAACCACGCCAGGCGAATAGGGAACTTACCAAAGTGCCCCATATCAGCATACAGCGCCTCGACCCCCGTAATCGACAACACCACTGCCCCTAATGCAATAAAAGAAACCGTTTTGTATTCAAGGAAGAAATGCACCGCCCACATTGGATTCAGCGCATGCAGCACTTCCGGGTTAGCAATAATGCTACGTAACCCCAGTCCTGCCAGAATCAAAAACCAGGTCAGCATGATCGGCGCAAACAGCTTACCGACCATAGCCGTGCCATGTTTTTGAATCATAAATAATAAAGTGAGAACGATAATTGAGAGGGGAACTATCCAGGTATCCAGCTGCGGGGCGACGATTTCCAGACCTTCAATGGCTGACATCACCGAAATAGCGGGTGTTATGACGACTTCACCATAGAAAAAGCTGCCGCCGATTAGCCCCATAATCACCAGCATTGATGTGGTTCGCGCCGACGTATTACGCCCGGCAAGCGACATCAACGTCAGGATCCCCCCCTCACCGGCGTTATCTGCCCGCATCACGAAGGTGAGATATTTAATGGAAACCACAAAGATTAGCAGCCAGAAGATCAGCGATAAAAAGCCAAACACGGCATCGCGTTCAACGCCAAAACCAAACTGGCCGGACAAACATTCACGAAGTGTATATAACGGGCTGGTACCAATATCGCCGTAGACAACTCCAATCGCCGCGAGGGTAATCGCGGGCAATGATTGCTTATTATCAGTGCTCATAGACTAGTCTTTCGTTGAAATATGAAATGTGTGCTTAGTCCCTTGGCCCACAAAAAAGCGCACAGTATGCACGATTAACGGCAAAATCGTACTCCTAAATGCGGCCACATTAACCTGGCTCAAAGAAAAATACCCCCCTTTGAGTAATGCCGATCAGTTAAGGATCAGTTGACCGATCCAGTGGCTGTGTAAGAATCCGGAAACGCTCACTTGTTTCCGGATTTTTTTATGCACATTGGACAGGCTCTTGATCTGGTATCCCGTTACGATTCTCTGCGTAACCCACTGACTTCTCTGGGG
>NZ_MIIV01000055.1:0-40521 GCF_001743015.1 Shigella sp. FC1567 | reverse complement strand
GCTGGCCGCTGTATGAATCACGCCTGAAGGGAAAGCTGCACGTTATCAGCAAGCGTTACACTCAGCGCATTGAGCGACATAATCTGAATCTGAGACAACATCTGGCAAGGCTGGGACGGAAGTCACTGTCGTTCTCAAAATCGGTGGAGCTGCATGACAAGGTCATCGGGCATTATCTGAACATAAAACACTATCAGTAAGTTGGAGTCATTACCCGTTTTTCAGCGGATGGTAGAAAAATATTTGTCATGGCGAAGAACGGGTTGATCCAAATGGACAGGACGCGCTCGCTTGATCCGCAGGCAATTATTCGTCATCCCCAATATGGCAATGTGGCTTGTATCCCTGAACCGTAAGAAAAAGGGGCATGATAACCATGCCCCAAAGCTCAATGAGAAAGTACGTTTTGCTCATGCAGGATACATCAGGCACATCAACGTTTACGTGCTCGCAGACTCATCAACACAGCGGCAAAACCAAACAGTGCCGTCAGCACCCACAGTGGCCAGTTGCCGGTACGTGCATACGGTGTGAGTCCGGTGGTCGGTGTCACATTAGTGGTTAACACCTCGCGGGTGAACTGCGGGATCATCGCCTGAATCTCACCCTGCGGGCCAATCACCGCCGTAATGCCGTTGTTGGTGCTGCGCAACAGTGGGCGCGCCAGCTCCAGCGCACGCATTCGCGCCATCTGGAAGTGTTGCCATGGACCAATAGATTTACCAAACCACGCATCGTTGGAGATAGTCAGCAGATAGTCGGTATCCGGGCGGAAGTTATCGCGCACTTGCTCGCCGAGAATGATCTCGTAGCAAATAGCCGCAGTAAGCTCAATACCATTTACTGACAGCGGCGGCTGGATATATGGCCCACGGCTGAACGACGACATCGGCAGATCAAAGAACGGTGCTAACGGACGCAGAATCGACTCCAGCGGGACAAACTCGCCAAACGGCACCAGATGGTTTTTGTTATAGCGATCGGCTGATTCGTAGCTGTACGGTGCACCTTTACCCAGTGTGATGATGGTGTTGTAGGTATCGTAGCGGTTCTGCTTATTGAGACGCGCGTCGACAATCCCGGTTACCAGCGAGCTACCTTTATCGCGCAACTCACCGTCCAGTGCTTTGAGGAACGGTTGCTGATTAATTTCCAGATCGGTTATCGCCGACTCCGGCCAGATAATCAACGATGATTTGCCCATCAGCGGAGCCGTTGCGTTGTAGTAAATCTTCAGCGTATTAAGAAGCTGATCTCCATCCCATTTCAGTGATTGCGGAATATCGCCCTGAACCATCGAAACCTGAATGGTTTTCTCCGGTTGCGGGGTAAACCATTGGATGTAACGCAGCGGGAAGGGTAGGGCAAACAGCACGACGGCCACCACCAGCGGACGCCAGTTGCGTTTGACCAACGCCAGTGCCAGCAGGCCACTAACCATCATCAGCAGGAAGTTAATGGCTTCCACGCCCATTATCGGTGCCAGCCCTTTTAACGGGCCATCAATCTGGCTATAGCCGAACTGTAACCACGGGAAGCCTGTCAGTACCCAACCGCGCAGAAACTCGGTCACTTGCCAGAGAGCAGGGGCGGCAATCGCCACGCGCAGCCAGGTGGTTTTCGGCCACAGACGCGACAGCACGCCAGCAAACAGTCCGGTATACAGCGACAAATACGCCGCCAGCAGCACCACCAGGAAGATGTTAACCGGGCCAGGCATTCCGCCAAAGGTCGCGATGCTGACATAGACCCAGTTAATACCGCTGCCAAAGAGGCCAAATCCCCAGCAAAAGCCAATAGCGGCAGACTGGAGTGGACGGCGGTTAAAGGTCAACGCCTGAAGCCCCATCAACGAAATAATCGCCGCAGGCCAGACGTCGTAAGGAGAGAAGGCCAGCGTTCCGCAGGCACCGAATAATAACGCCAGCAGCAGGCGAATGCGCTGGCGTTCAATTAATGAGGCAAAAGCCATGTAGTTATCTATCCAGTTTCGGTTTTATTCATCCAGCTTCGGCTGGGGTGAGTCATCCGGGATTTTGACATGAACCTGAATAATACGTCGACTGTCGGCCATCGCCACTTTGAACTGGTAACCGTCGATGTCGATAGTTTCGCCACGCGCCGGAAGATGCCCAAACGCCTGCATCACCAGACCACCGATAGTGTCGACTTCTTCATCGCTAAAGTGGGTGCCGAACGCTTCGTTGAAGTCTTCAATGGAAGCCAGTGCGCGCACGGTCCAGGTATGACGACTCAGCTGACGGAAGTCGATATCATCTTCTTCGTCATATTCGTCTTCAATCTCACCAACAATCAGTTCCAGGATGTCTTCAATGGTCACCAGACCGGAAACCCCACCGAATTCGTCAATGACGATCGCCATGTGGTAACGCTGAGAGCGAAACTCTTTCAGCATCCGGTCTACGCGCTTACTTTCAGGAACGACAACCGCCTGACGTAACACTTTGTCCATGCTGAAGGCTTCAGCATCGCTGCGCATAAACGGCAGCAAGTCTTTCGCCATCAGAATCCCTTCAATGTGATCTTTGTCTTCGCTAATCACCGGGAAACGTGAGTGGGCGGACTCGATGATGACATCAAGGCATTCGTCCAGCGTCTGGTTGCGTTTCAGGGTAATCATCTGGGAGCGGGGGATCATGATGTCGCGAACGCGTTGGTCTGCGATGTCCATCACCCCTTCGAGCATATCGCGCGTATCTTCGTCGATAAGGTCGTTCTGCCCGGAATCACGGATCAGCGCCAGCAGTTCGTCACGGTTTTTCGGTTCACCGTGGAAAAGTTGGCTGAGTAACAGGGAGAAAAATCCCTTCTTGTTGCTTATCGTGTCACTACTGTGTGAATTGTCGTCGCTCATGGCGTCGTATGGGTTCTCATGTTAGTTAATCAAAACGCCGTCGTTAATCACCAACGGCGGGGACGTCTGCCAGTCAAATGCCTGGCAAATTATTCTTTCTCGGCAATGTACGGATCCTCATAGCCCAGAGCAAGCATAATCTCTGTTTCGAGGGCTTCCATTTCTTCTGCTTCGTCATCTTCGATGTGATCGTAACCTAACAAATGCAGACTGCCGTGCACCACCATATGCGCCCAGTGCGCCTCCAGTGGTTTGCCTTGCTCCTGAGCTTCCTTCTCAACCACCTGACGGCAGATAACCAGATCGCCCAGTAGCGACATTTCCATGCCAGGCGGCACTTCAAACGGGAAGGAGAGCACGTTGGTCGGCTTATCCTTACCGCGATAGGTCAGATTCAGACTGTGGCTTTCGGCGGTATCGACCACGCGAATAGTCACTTCCGATTCTTCCTGAAACTGCGGGATCACCGCATTCAGCCATGTTTGAAACTGGCTCTCTTCCGGTAACCCGGAATTATCTTCACATGCCAGTTGTAAATCGAGGATCACCTGACTCATTTTTGTTCCTGTTCTTCGCGCTTGCGTTCTGCCGCCAGCGCCGCTTTTCGTTTTTGTTCGGCTTCTTCCCAGGCTTCATAGGCGTTAACGATACGCGCCACCACAGGGTGACGAACCACGTCTTCGCTGTGGAAGAAGTTAAAGCTGATCTCTTCGACATCGGCCAGTACTTCGATGGCGTGACGTAAGCCTGATTTAGTATTACGCGGCAGGTCGATCTGTGTGACGTCGCCGGTGATAACCGCTTTTGAGTTAAAACCGATACGGGTCAGGAACATCTTCATCTGTTCGATGGTGGTGTTCTGGCTCTCATCGAGAATGATAAACGCGTCGTTCAGCGTACGACCACGCATATAGGCCAGCGGCGCGACTTCAATAACGTTGCGCTCAATCAGTTTCTCAACTTTCTCAAAGCCCAGCATTTCAAACAGCGCGTCGTACAGTGGGCGCAGATACGGGTCTACTTTCTGGCTTAAATCGCCAGGCAGGAAGCCCAGTTTCTCACCGGCTTCGACCGCCGGACGAGTCAGCAGAATACGGCGAATCTCCTGACGCTCCAGGGCATCAACTGCCGCAGCCACTGCCAGGTAGGTTTTACCCGTACCCGCCGGGCCAACGCCGAAGGTAATGTCATGGTCGAGAATATTGGCGATGTACTGCGCCTGGTTTGGCGTGCGCGGCTTAATTACGCCGCGTTTGGTTTTGATATTGACCGCTTTGCCGTACTCCGGCACGCTCTCCGCACTTTGCTCCAGTACTCGCGCTTCTTTAATCGTAAGGTGGATCTGTTCCGGTTCGATATCCTGAATCTGACCGCGCATCGGGGCTGTATCGACATACAGGCTACGCAGAATGTCTGCCGCAGCGGTGACGCAAATCGGACGGCCGGTCAGTTTAAAGTGGTTGTCGCGGCGATTGATCTCGATGCCGAGACGGCGTTCGAGCTGCTTGATGTTGTCATCAAACGGGCCGCACAGGCTCAACAGACGCGCGTTGTCTGCTGGCTCCAGGGTGATTTCGCGAGTGTCTATGTTCAAACCGTTCCTCTTATCTGTATGCCGCCGGAAGCTGAACATTCACCGGCCTATAAGGAAATTATTCACGCCACAGGAAAAAGGCGCAAGCATTGCGATAAAGATGGGGATAAAGAGAGAAAAAACAAGGCCCACCGGAACGGCGGGCCTGAGAATTACGGCTGATAATAACCCACGCCAAGGTCGTTTTCTTTGCGGGTACGGGCAATCACCGATTCCGGTGTTTCTGCCACGCGCAGGCCCATTTCATCTTCAGTACGCACCACTTTACCGCGCAGAGAGTTCGGGTAGACGTCGGTAATTTCTACATCGACGAATTTACCGATCATATCCGGTGTGCCCTCGAAGTTGACCACGCGGTTATTTTCGGTACGCCCGGAAAGCTCCATGATGCTCTTACGCGAAGTCCCTTCTACCAGAATACGCTGGGTGGTGCCGAGCATCCGGCGGCTCCATGCCATCGCTTGCTGATTGATACGTTCTTGCAGAATATACAGACGCTGCTTCTTCTCTTCTTCCGGAACATCATCAACCATATCGGCGGCTGGTGTACCCGGACGTGCAGAGAAGATAAAGCTGTAGCTCATGTCGAAATTGACGTCGGCAATCAGCTTCATCGTTTTCTCGAAGTCTTCGGTGGTTTCGCCAGGGAAGCCAACGATGAAATCAGAACTGATCTGAATATCTGGACGCGCCGCACGCAGTTTACGGATGATCGCTTTGTACTCCAGTGCCGTATGAGTACGGCCCATCAGGTTCAGAATGCGATCGGAACCGCTCTGTACCGGCAGATGCAGGAAGCTCACCAGCTCCGGCGTGTCGCGATACACTTCGATGATATCGTCGGTGAATTCGATCGGATGGCTGGTGGTAAAGCGAATACGATCGATCCCGTCGATCGCAGCAACCAGACGCAGCAGATCGGCAAACGATCCGGTGGAGCCGTCGTAGTTTTCACCACGCCAGGCGTTCACGTTCTGACCGAGCAGGTTGACTTCACGCACGCCCTGAGCCGCAAGCTGGGCAATCTCAAACAGAATATCGTCAGACGGACGGCTTACCTCTTCACCACGGGTGTAAGGCACCACGCAGTAGGTGCAATATTTATTGCAGCCTTCCATGATGGAGACAAACGCGGTCGGCCCTTCGGCGCGCGGTTCCGGTAGACGGTCAAACTTCTCGATTTCCGGGAAGCTGATATCTACAACCGGGCTGCGGTCGCCGCGCACGGAGTTGATCATCTCCGGCAGACGGTGCAGCGTTTGCGGCCCAAAAATAATATCGACATAGTGGGCGCGCTGGCGAATGTGCTCGCCTTCTTGCGATGCCACGCAGCCACCGACGCCGATAATCAGGTCTGGATTCTTCTCTTTTAACAGTTTCCAGCGACCCAACTGATGGAAGACTTTTTCCTGAGCCTTCTCGCGGATTGAGCAGGTGTTCAGCAGCAGCACATCCGCTTCTTCCGCCACGTCGGTCAGTTGATAGCCGTGGGTGGCATCCAGCAGATCGGCCATCTTCGATGAATCGTACTCGTTCATCTGACAGCCCCAGGTTTTAATATGGAGTTTTTTGGTCATCGACTTGCTCTTGCGAAATAGTAGCCAGGAATGCAGGGCGCATAGTGTAATGCTTTGCTGCCGTTGTGGCCAGTATGAGCGTTATCAGCCCTTGGGGGTAAAAATCCTGTAAACTTAAAGCATATTGCTAACAGGATGATTGACCATGACAAATCAACCAACGGAAATTGCCATTGTCGGCGGAGGAATGGTCGGCGGCGCGCTGGCGCTGGGGCTGGCACAGCACGGATTTTCGGTAACGGTGATCGAGCACGCAGAACCTGCACCGTTTGTCGCTGATAGCCAACCGGACGTGCGGATCTCGGCGATCAGCGCCGCATCGGTATCATTGCTTAAAGGGTTAGGGGTCTGGGATGCAGTACAGGCTATGCGTTGCCATCCTTACCGCAGACTGGAAACGTGGGAGTGGGAAACGGCGCATGTGGTGTTTGACGCCGCTGAACTTAAGCTACCGTTGCTTGGCTATATGGTGGAAAACACCGTACTGCAACAGGCGCTGTGGCAGGCGCTGGAAGCGCATCCGAAAGTAACGTTACGTGTGCCAGGCTCGCTGATTGCATTACATCGAGATAATGATCTTCAGGAGCTGGAACTGAAGGGCGGTGAAACGATCCGCGCGAAACTGGTGATTGGTGCCGACGGCGCAAATTCTCAGGTGCGGCAGATGGCGGGAATTGGCGTTCATGCCTGGCAGTATGCGCAGTCGTGCATGTTGATTAGCGTACAGTGTGAGAACGATCCCGGCGACAGCACCTGGCAGCAATTTACCCCGGACGGACCGCGTGCGTTTCTGCCGTTGTTTGATAACTGGGCATCGCTGGTGTGGTATGACTCTCCGGCGCGTATTCGCCAGTTGCAGAATATGAATATGGCGCAACTCCAGGCGGAAATCGCGAAGCATTTCCCGTCGCGTCTGGGTTACGTTACACCGCTTGCCGCTGGTGCGTTTCCGCTGACGCGCCGACATGCGTTGCAGTATGTGCAGCCGGGGCTTGCGCTGGTGGGCGATGCCGCGCATACCATCCATCCGCTGGCGGGGCAGGGGGTGAATCTTGGTTATCGTGATGTCGATGCCCTGATTGATGTTCTGGTGAATGCCCGCAGTTACGGTGAAGCGTGGGCCAGTTATCCTGTCCTCAAGCGTTACCAGATGCGGCGCATGGCGGATAACTTCATTATGCAAAGTGGTATGGATCTGTTTTATGCCGGATTCAGTAATAATCTGCCGCCGCTGCGTTTTGTGCGTAATCTCGGGTTAATGGCGGCAGAGCGTGCTGGCGTGTTGAAACGTCAGGCGCTGAAATATGCGTTAGGGTTGTAGCCTTACAACATTGCCGGATGCGTGCCAACCGTAGGTCGGATAAGACGCGGCAGCGTCGCATCCGACATTGAAGGATAAGACGTGTCAACATCGCATTCGACATTGAATGAACGCAGAAAAGCAAAAAGCTCGCCGAAGCGAGCTTTTTTAATGTGGCTGGGGTACGAGGATTCGAACCTCGGAATGCCGGAATCAGAATCCGGTGCCTTACCGCTTGGCGATACCCCAACAAATTGGTTTTTGAATTTGCCGAACGTATTCGACACATTCAGAATTTGGTGGCTACGACGGGATTCGAACCTGTGACCCCATCATTATGAGTGATGTGCTCTAACCAACTGAGCTACGTAGCCAGATTGTTTCTTCTATGGCTGGGGTACCTGGATTCGAACCAGGGAATGCCGGTATCAAAAACCGGTGCCTTACCGCTTGGCGATACCCCATCCGTACAACACTTTCTGGTGAATGGTGCGGGAGGCGAGACTTGAACTCGCACACCTTGCGGCGCCAGAACCTAAATCTGGTGCGTCTACCAATTTCGCCACTCCCGCCAAAAAGATGGTGGCTACGACGGGATTCGAACCTGTGACCCCATCATTATGAGTGATGTGCTCTAACCAACTGAGCTACGTAGCCATCTTTTTTTTCGCGATACCTTATCGGCGTTGCGGGGCGCATTATGCGTATAGAGCCTTGCAGCGTCAACCTCTTTTTCAAGGAAAATTGCTCGAAAGTGACTATTTGGTTAGGTTGCGAACAGCGTGGCGCTATATTCGTCAATTATTGTTTACTTTGTGTTTTTTCCCCACCCTACAGCCATTCTTTTGTCGTACAGGATGAAATTCGGAATTCAACAATAGTGGTGGGAAATTAATCTATGAAATACTGGCCTACAGTGATGAGTTGTCAAACAGTGATGTGGCAAACCCGGAACATTTCCTTACTGCATATCAGAATCAACAAGCACCTCAATAACTGAAACAGCCCCGGATTTCACCGGGGCTGTTTCGCATTTCTTACTTATATGCCGACTGGTGAACACCAACCGCACGACCAGATGGATCGTCCATTTTCTTGAACGCTTCATCCCATTCGATCGCTTTAGCGGAAGAACACGCGACGGAAGGACCGCCAGGCACGCACTCAGCGGCGCTCGGAAGCGGGAACAGTTCTTCAAAGATCTCCCGGTACAGATACGCTTCTTTTGAGGTTGGCGTGTTGTACGGGAAGCGGAAGCGGGCAGTTTCCAGTTGCTGATTAGAAACCTGCTGCGCCGCCACTTCTTTCAGGGTGTCGATCCAACTGTAACCGACGCCATCGGAGAACTGCTCTTTCTGCCGCCAGGCCACGCTTGCGGGCAGGTATGACTCAAAACATTCACGCAGGATGTGTTTTTCCATTTTGCCGTTACCGCACATTTTATCCTGCGGGTTAATGCGCATCGCCACATCAAGGAATTTTTTGTCGAGGAACGGAACGCGTGCTTCCACGCCCCAGGCTGACATCGCTTTGTTGGCGCGCGCGCAGTCATACATATGCAGGGCCAGCAGTTTACGCACCGTCTCTTCATGCAGTTCTTTAGCGTTGGGCGCTTTATGGAAGTAAAGATAACCGCCAAACACTTCATCAGAACCTTCACCGGACAGCACCATTTTAATGCCCATCGCCTTGATCTTACGCGACATTAAATACATCGGTGTTGAAGCGCGAATAGTGGTCACATCATAAGTTTCGATGTGGTAAATCACGTCGCGGATGGCATCCAGACCTTCCTGTACAGTGAAGTGAATTTCGTGATGCACCGTGCCCAGATGGTTTGCCACTTCCTGGGCTGCTTTAAGATCCGGTGAACCCGGCAGACCTACAGCAAAGGAGTGTAACTGCGGCCACCAGGCTTCAGAGCGTTCCTGATCTTCCACGCGACGGGCTGCGTATTTCTTGGTGATAGCGGAAATAATTGAGGAATCCAGACCACCAGAAAGCAGCACACCGTAAGGCACATCAGACATCAGATGGCTTTTAACGGAATCTTCCAGAGCCTGACGCAGCTCGTTTTTGTCGGTCACGTTATCTTTCACTGCATCAAAGTCGAACCAGTCGCGATGATAATAAGAACGGATTTCGCCGTCCTGGCTCCACAAATAGCTCCCCGCCGGGAACTCTTTAATCGTGCGGCAAACTGGCACCAGCGATTTCATTTCTGAGGCCACATACAGCTGACCGTGTTCGTCATAGCCCATATACAGTGGGATGATCCCCAGATGGTCGCGACCAATCAGGTAGGCATCTTTTTCGCTGTCGTACAGGGCAAAGGCAAACATGCCCTGCAAGTCGTCGAGAAATTCCGGCCCTTTTTCCTGATACAGCGCGAGGATCACTTCACAGTCAGACCCTGTCTGGAACTGATAACGATCGCCATATTCAGCGCGCAATGCCTGGTGGTTGTAGATTTCACCGTTTACCGCCAGTACGTGGGTTTTTTGTTGGTTGTAGAGAGGTTGCGCCCCCGCGTTAACGTCAACAATTGACAGACGTTCGTGAGCGAGAATGGCGTTATCGCTGGCATAAATACCGGACCAGTCCGGGCCACGATGACGCATCAGGCGTGACAGCTCGAGTGCTTTCTTACGCAGCTCAACTGCGTCTGTTTTGATATCGAATACGCCAAAAATTGAACACATAACCTTCTCCGTTAATCTGGTATTTGTTGCTTGTTGTGTTTGCTTGTTTAAAAAAATGCCGCAAAGCAGCACTGTGCGCAAGCGATTTGGCGGTGAAAAAATAAAAAACGTAATGGTGATTGTCGATTGGTGAAAAAAGGTCTGGTGTGAGGATATATTTATTGATGAATCGATAATTTTCAGCGGGTTTTATTGAATGTTTGTATTTTACGGGGGCCAAATTGCTGACAAAGTGCAATTTGTTCATGCCGGATGCGGCGTGAACGCCTTATCCGGCCTACAAAAGCATGAAAATTCAATATATTGCAGGAGCTGCGTAGGCCTGATAAGCGTAGCGCATCAGGCAGTTTGGCGTTTGTCATCAGAGCCAACCACGTCCGCAGACGTGGTTGCTATTCAGATAACGTCGATTTCAGCGACCGACGGGTAAATCCAGCTTGGGCGGAACGGCATACTGTCGATATCGTCGAGCGATGAAACACCAGAAAGCACCAGAATCGTTTCCAGACCTGCCTGGAAGCCCGCCAGAATATCGGTACGCAGGTTATCGCCGACAATCACCGTTTCTTCCGAATGCGCCTGCATTTTGTTTAATGCCGCGCGGATGATCCACGGACTCGGTTTACCAACATAGAACGGTTTACGCCCGGAGATTTTTTCGATGCCTGCACACAACGCGCCACACGCGGGATAAAAACCGCGCCCGTGGGTGTCCGGATTGGTGGCGATAAAACGTGCACCGTTAGCGACGAAATAGGCTGCTTTATGCATCATGTCCCAGTTGTAGGAACTCGTTTCGCCAACAATCACGAAATCAGGGTTCACATCGGTAATAGTGAAACCGGCTTTGTACAGTTCATGAATCAGTGCGCCTTCGCCCACCACATACGCTTTCTTGCCTTCCTGGCGACGCAGGAAATCGGCAGTCGCCATCGCAGAGGTATAAAACACGCTGTCAGGTACATCGACACCTGCGGTGGCAAAGCGGTTCGCCAGATCTTGCCCAGTCTGCGAAGGATAGTTGGTCAGCAACACCAGCGGCAGGCCTTTATCCATAATCCCGTGCAAAAATTCCGCTGCACCCGGTACGGCGACGTTATCGTGCATCAGCACGCCATCGATATCGCAAATTACATTTTTAATGGTCATGGACTACCCAGAATATTGACAACAATAAGCGCCACTATAAAAGCACATTAATTTTCCAGCAAATGCTGGAGCAAAATACCGTTGAGCATGGCGCGTTTTACCAGCGCAAAAGCGCCGATTGCCGAGCGGTGATCCAGCTCAGAACGTACCACCGGCAGATTAGTGCGAAACGCCTTCAGCGCCTGGGTATTAATGCAGCTTTCAATAGCAGGGAGCAGCACTTTATCGGCTTCGGTGATTTCACCGGCAATAACAATTTTTTGCGGATTAAATAAGTTGATAGCAATGGCGATGGTTTTACCCAGATGACGACCGACATACTCAATTACTTCCGACGCCAGACTATCGCCTTTGTTCGCGGCTTTGCAGATAGTTTTGATGGTGCAGTCGTCCAGCGGCACGCGGCTCTGGTAGCCCTGCTTTAACAGATTCAACACCCGTTGTTCAATGGCAGCGTTGGCGGCGATAGTTTCCAGGCAGCCAAAGTTGCCGCAGTGGCAGCGTTCACCCAGCGGTTCGACCTGAATATGGCCAATTTCACCGACGTTACCGTTGCGGCCAATAAAAATGCGCCCGTTAGAGATAATCCCGGCCCCGGTTCCGCGATGGACACGCACCAGAATGGAGTCTTCGCAATCCTGACTTGCACCGAAGTAGTGCTCCGCCAGCGCCAGACTACGGATATCGTGACCAACGAAACAGGTCACTTTAAAACGTTCTTCCAGAGCTTCTACCAGCCCCCAGTTTTCTACCTGAATATGCGGCATGTAATGAATTTTGCCGCTGTCCGGGTCAACAAGCCCTGGCAGGATCACCGAAATCGCGATCAGCTCGCGCAGTTTGCGCTGGTAGCTATCAATAAACTGAGCAATGGCATTCAACAGGGCATGTTCCAGCGTTTGCTGGGTACGTTCCGGCAGCGGGTAATGTTCTTCTGCCAGCACTTTGCTGCTGAGATCAAACAGGGTGATGGTGGCGTCGTGACGACCAAGCCGTACGCCGATTGCGTGGAAATTGCGGGTTTCGGTGACGATGGAGATAGCGCGGCGGCCCCCGGTGGAGGCCTGCTGATCAACTTCTTTGATCAGCCCGCGTTCGATAAGCTGACGCGTAATTTTGGTTACGCTGGCGGGGGCAAGCTGGCTTTGCTCGGCAATCTGAATCCGCGAGATTGGCCCGTACTGGTCAATCAGGCGATAAACCGCCGCGCTGTTAAGCTGTTTTACGAGATCAACATTACCTATCTGAGCTTGTCCGCCTGGTGTCATACTTTCTCTTATTGAGTTACGACCTCGTTACCGTTAACGATGGTCTTGGTGATTTTAAAATCAGGTGTGAATGCGGTCAGGTTGGCTACTTTACCTGCGGCGAGTGTGCCGAGACGTTTCTCAACGCCAATCGCACGCGCCGGATAGAGCGTCGCCATACGCAGCACTTCATCCAGTGCGATACCGCAATGTTCGACCAGATTACGCACGCCTTCAATCATGGTTAAGGATGAACCGCTTAACGTACCGTTCTCATCCACACAAAGTCCGTTACGGTAGTATATTGTTTTACCCGCAAAAATGAACTGTTCAATGTTGGCACCTGCTGGCGCGGTGGCGTCGGTAACCAGACACAGTTTGTCGCCTTTAAGGCGTTTAGCGTTACGAATGTTGGCGTAATCAACATGCAGGCCATCAGCGATAATACCGCAATAAATGTCAGCTTCGTCGAGGATCGCGCCCGCCAGGCCCGGTTCACGACCGGTAATATACGGCATCGCGTTGTACAGATGGGTGGCAAAGGTAATCCCCGCGCGGAAACCGGCTTTCGCTTCTTTCAACGTCGCGTTGGAGTGACCGGCAGAAACCACAATCCCGGCATTTGCCAGTTTGCTGATGACTTCCGCAGGAACCATTTCCGGTGCCAGGGTCACTTTGGTAATGACGTCGGCGTTTTCACACAGGAAATCGACCAGCGCGGCATCAGGCTTACGCACAAAATTCGGATTATGGGTGCCTTTTTTTACCAGATTCAGCCACGGACCTTCCAGATGCAGACCTAACGCCTGATTCGGATGTCTTGCCAGGTACTCGCGCATAACGCGCACGCCCTGTTTCATCAGCTCATCGCTGGTGGTGATAAGCGTCGGCAGATAGTTAGTACAGCCTGATTTCTCATTGGCTTTCTGCATGATTTCCAGCGTTTCCACGCTGACCGCTTCAGCGGTGTCGTTAAACTGTACGCCGCCGCAGCCGTTTAACTGCACATCGATAAAACCGGGGGAGAGAATGGCCCCGTTCAGTGAACGTTGTTCGATCTCTGGCGGCAGTTCCGCTACCGGACAGACGCTTTTAATCAGGCCATCAGCGATAACAACCGCGTGGTCATCAAGAAATTCGTGGCCGGTAAAGATCCGGCCCTGGGTTAATGCATACATTCTGACCCCCGATTTTAAAAAATATTGCCCTGAGCAAGGAGCCAGGGCAGGGATAACAATTACAGACCTTTGATATTTTCTGCTTCTAATTCATTGAAATATCTTAAAGTCTTAACTTTCAGCTCCATGGTGGAAGGTTCATCGCACACCATGATCGCTTTTGGATGCAGTTGCAGACAGCTGATGGTCCACATGTGGTTCACGCAACCTTCAACTGCAGCCTGCAGTGCCAGTGCTTTCTGGCTACCCAGCACCAGAATCATCACTTCTTCGGCATCCAGCAATGTACCAACACCGACAGTCAGGGCATATTTTGGCACCTGATTGACATCGTTATCAAAGAAACGAGAGTTCGCGACGCGAGTGTCATGAGTCAGGGTTTTGATACGAGTACGAGAAGCCAGAGAAGACGCCGGTTCGTTAAATGCAATATGGCCGTCGTTACCTACACCGCCCATAAACAGATGAATTTTTCCGTAAGAACGGATTTTTTCTTCATACTGGCGGCATTCGGCGTCGATATCCGGGGCGTTGCCGTTGAGAAGGTTGATGTTTTCTGCTGGAATATCAACGTGATCGAAGAAATTACGGTGCATAAAGCTGTAGTAGCTTTCCGGATGCTCTTTCGGCAGACCGACATATTCGTCCATGTTGAAGGTGACAACGTGCTTAAAGCTGACCTGGCCTGCTTTATGCATTTCGACTAACGCTTTATAGGTGGTCATCGGCGTGCCGCCAGTTGGCAGGCCCAGAACAAACGGACGATCGGCAGTCGGTTTGAACGCATTGATACGATTGACGATATGGCGAGCAGCCCATTTGCCGACCTGTTCAGCGGTAGTCAGGGGGATCAGTCTCATTATTCACCTCAATAAGTAAAATGTAAGCCGTTGGCGGATTAGGCATCTTTAAGCGTAACTTGGATTTGCGCAGACAGGCGTCAATCGACCTGATTTTTTGAATGATAAAATAAGTTTTCTGGTTTAGCCAGTAAAAGGGAGTGATGATAACGATATTTGGTGACAAAACTCACAAAAGACACGCGTTTAATTTGCGATACGAATTAAATTTTCACACACTCTGTAGCAGATGATCTAACAATCTGATTACAGAACATCGGCAGTACAATTTGCAGCAAAATAAAAATACGGCTTTAAACGAGCCAAATAGGGTTCTCGTAGGGGGAATAAGATGAATATTTTAGGTTTTTTCCAGCGACTCGGTAGGGCGTTACAGCTCCCTATCGCGGTGCTGCCGGTGGCGGCACTGTTGCTGCGATTCGGTCAGCCAGATTTACTTAACGTTGCGTTTATTGCCCAGGCGGGCGGTGCGATTTTTGATAACCTCGCATTAATCTTCGCCATCGGTGTGGCATCCAGCTGGTCGAAAGACAGCGCAGGTGCGGCGGCGCTGGCGGGTGCGGTAGGTTACTTTGTGTTAACCAAAGCGATGGTGACCATCAACCCAGAAATAAACATGGGTGTACTGGCGGGTATCATTACCGGTCTGGTTGGTGGCGCAGCCTATAACCGTTGGTCCGATATTAAACTGCCGGACTTCCTGAGCTTCTTCGGCGGCAAACGCTTTGTGCCGATTGCCACCGGCTTCTTCTGCCTGGTGCTGGCGGCCATTTTTGGTTACGTCTGGCCGCCGGTACAGCACGCTATCCATGCAGGAGGCGAGTGGATCGTTTCTGCGGGCGCGCTGGGTTCCGGTATCTTTGGTTTCATCAACCGTCTGCTGATCCCAACCGGTCTGCATCAGGTGCTGAACACCATCGCCTGGTTCCAGATTGGTGAATTCACCAACGCGGCGGGTACGGTTTTCCACGGTGATATCAACCGCTTCTATGCCGGTGACGGCACCGCGGGGATGTTCATGTCCGGCTTCTTCCCGATTATGATGTTCGGTCTGCCGGGTGCGGCGCTGGCGATGTACTTCGCAGCACCGAAAGAGCGTCGTCCGATGGTTGGCGGGATGCTGCTTTCTGTTGCTGTTACTGCGTTCCTGACCGGTGTGACTGAGCCGCTGGAATTCCTGTTCATGTTCCTTGCACCGCTGCTGTACCTCCTGCACGCACTGCTGACCGGTATCAGCCTGTTTGTGGCAACACTGCTGGGTA
This sequence comes from Shigella sp. FC1567, assembly GCF_001743015.1. Taxonomy (NCBI): domain Bacteria; kingdom Pseudomonadati; phylum Pseudomonadota; class Gammaproteobacteria; order Enterobacterales; family Enterobacteriaceae; genus Shigella; species Shigella sp. FC1567. Next base: position 24,777 of record NZ_MIIV01000055.1, on the reverse strand, counting down.
TCCATGCTGGCTTCTCTTTCTCTGCGGGGGCTATCGACTACGCGTTGATGTATAACCTGCCGGCCGCCAGCCAGAACGTCTGGATGCTGCTGGTGATGGGTGTTGTCTTCTTCGCTATCTACTTCGTGGTGTTCAGTTTGGTTATCCGCATGTTCAACCTGAAAACGCCGGGTCGTGAAGATAAAGAAGATGAGATCGTTACTGAAGAAGCCAACAGCAACACTGAAGAAGGCCTCAATCAACTGGCGACCAACTATATTGCTGCGGTTGGCGGCACTGACAACCTGAAAGCAATTGACGCCTGTATCACCCGTCTGCGCCTGACCGTGGCTGACTCTGCCCGCGTCAACGATACGATGTGTAAACGTCTGGGTGCTTCTGGTGTAGTGAAACTGAACAAACAGACTATTCAGGTGATTGTTGGCGCGAAAGCAGAATCCATCGGCGATGCGATGAAGAAAGTCGTTGCCCGTGGTCCGGTAGCCGCTGCGTCAGCTGAAGCAACTCCGTCAACTGCCGCGCCTGTAGCAAAACCGCAGGCTGTACCAAACGCGGTATCTATCGCGGAGCTGGTATCGCCGATTACCGGTGATGTCGTGGCACTGGATCAGGTTCCTGACGAAGCATTCGCCAGCAAAGCGGTGGGTGACGGTGTGGCGGTGAAACCGACAGATAAAATCGTCGTATCACCAGCCGCAGGGACAATCGTGAAAATCTTCAACACCAACCACGCGTTCTGCCTGGAAACCGAAAAAGGCGCGGAGATCGTCGTCCATATGGGTATCGACACCGTAGCGCTGGAAGGTAAAGGCTTTAAACGTCTGGTGGAAGAGGGTGCGCAGGTAAGCGCAGGGCAACCGATTCTGGAAATGGATCTGGATTACCTGAACGCTAACGCCCGCTCGATGATTAGCCCGGTGGTTTGCAGCAATATCGACGATTTCAGTGGCTTGATCATTAAAGCTCAGGGCCATGTTGTGGCGGGTCAAACACCGCTGTATGAAATCAAAAAGTAATCTGCTTTATGCCTGATGCGACGCTTGAGCGTCGCATCCAACAATGACAAGCGGTGGAGATCTTCTCTGCCGCTTTTTTTTTCATCAATCATCCCCATAATCCTTGTTAGATTATCAATTTTAAAAAACTAACAGTTGTCAGCCTGTTCCGCTTATAAGATCATACGCCGTTATACGTTGTTTACGCTTTGAGGAATCCACGATGAGTGAGGCAGAAGCCCGCCCGACTAACTTTATCCGTCAGATCATCGATGAAGATCTGGCCAGTGGTAAGCACACCACAGTACACACCCGTTTCCCGCCGGAGCCGAATGGCTATCTGCATATTGGCCATGCGAAATCTATCTGCCTGAACTTCGGGATCGCCCAGGACTATAAAGGCCAGTGCAACCTGCGTTTCGACGACACTAACCCGGTAAAAGAAGATATCGAGTATGTTGAGTCGATCAAAAACGACGTAGAGTGGTTAGGTTTTCACTGGTCTGGTAACGTCCGTTACTCCTCCGATTATTTTGATCAGCTCCACGCCTATGCGATCGAACTGATCAATAAAGGCCTGGCGTACGTTGATGAACTGACGCCGGAACAGATCCGCGAATACCGCGGCACCCTGACGCAACCGGGTAAAAACAGCCCGTACCGCGACCGCAGCGTTGAAGAGAACCTGGCGCTGTTCGAAAAAATGCGTGCCGGTGGTTTTGAAGAAGGTAAAGCCTGCCTGCGTGCGAAAATCGACATGGCTTCACCGTTTATCGTGATGCGCGATCCGGTGCTGTACCGCATTAAATTTGCTGAACACCACCAGACTGGCAACAAGTGGTGCATCTACCCGATGTACGACTTCACCCACTGCATCAGCGATGCCCTGGAAGGTATTACGCACTCTCTGTGTACGCTTGAGTTCCAGGACAACCGTCGCCTGTACGACTGGGTGCTGGACAACATCACCATTCCTGTTCACCCGCGCCAGTACGAATTCTCGCGCCTGAATCTGGAATACACTGTGATGTCCAAGCGTAAGCTGAACCTGCTGGTGACCGACAAGCACGTTGAAGGCTGGGATGACCCGCGTATGCCGACCATTTCCGGTCTGCGTCGTCGTGGTTACACTGCTGCTTCTATTCGTGAGTTCTGCAAACGCATCGGCGTGACCAGGCAGGACAACACCATTGAGATGGCGTCGCTGGAATCCTGCATCCGTGAAGATCTCAACGAAAACGCCCCGCGCGCAATGGCGGTTATCGATCCGGTGAAACTGGTTATCGAAAACTATCAGGGCGAAGGCGAAATGGTTACCATGCCGAACCATCCGAACAAACCGGAAATGGGTAGCCGCCAGGTGCCGTTTAGCAGTGAGATTTGGATCGATCGCGCCGATTTCCGCGAAGAAGCTAACAAGCAGTACAAACGTCTGGTGCTGGGTAAAGAAGTGCGTCTGCGTAATGCTTACGTCATTAAGGCAGAACGCGTGGAGAAAGATGCCGAAGGCAATATCACCACCATCTTCTGTACTTATGACGCCGACACCTTAAGCAAAGATCCGGCAGATGGTCGTAAAGTCAAAGGTGTTATTCACTGGGTGAGCGCGGCACATGCGCTGCCGGTTGAAATCCGTCTGTACGACCGTCTGTTCAGCGTGCCTAACCCAGGTGCTGCGGATGATTTCCTGTCGGTGATTAACCCGGAATCGCTGGTGATCAAACAGGGCTTTGCTGAACCGTCGCTGAAAGATGCGGTTGCGGGTAAAGCATTCCAGTTTGAGCGTGAAGGTTACTTCTGCCTCGACAGCCGCCATTCCACAGCGGAAAAACCGGTATTTAACCGCACCGTTGGGCTGCGTGATACCTGGGCGAAAGTAGGCGAGTAATTTTAAGTTCTACCAGGCCGGGTGAGGCATTTACGTCGCATCCGGCAAGAAATAGCAAACAATCCCAAACGCCGCACTCTGCGGCGTTTTTTCTGCTTTTCTTCGCGAATTAATTCCGCTTCGCAATTTATCCATAAAATAAATTTAAAATCACAAACCATAATTAAATAAAATGTAACCGCTTTCATCTTGCTGGAAATTTACGCTTTTATTCTTCTGCAAGCCTTTCAACCGCAAACTTAAGCCTTGTAACAAAAATCATCAAAATATGTGCGGTTGCTCATGTTCTTACATTCTGGTTACAGAAAGAGATTGATAATTCGCGTCGCGAAAAATAGTCTATTCCTGTAGTCAGCGAGACTTTTCTCAATGCTACTTTTTTAATTTTTATTTTTTTCGCTGTTCACCTTTGGTGCAGCAATTTATACGTCAAAGAGGATTAACCCATGCGTACGTTTAGTGGCAAACGTAGTACGCTGGCGCTGGCTATCGCCGGTGTTACAGCAATGTCGGGCTTTATGGCAATGCCGGAGGCTCGCGCCGAAGGATTCATCGACGATTCAACCTTAACCGGCGGTATATATTACTGGCAGCGTGAACGCGACCGTAAAGATGTTACCGACGGCGACAAATACAAAACCAACCTTTCTCACTCCACCTGGAATGCCAACCTCGATTTTCAGTCCGGTTATGCTGCTGATATGTTCGGCCTTGATATTGCTGTGTTTACGGCGATTGAAATGGCGGAAAACGGCGACAGCTCCCACCCGAACGAAATCGCGTTTTCAAAAAGTAATAAAGCCTATGACGAAGACTGGTCCGGCGACAAAAGCGGTATAAGCCTGTATAAAGCTGCGGCCAAATTTAAATACGGTCCGGTTTGGGCGAGGGCAGGTTACATTCAGCCAACTGGTCAAACGCTGTTAGCGCCGCACTGGAGCTTTATGCCAGGTACTTATCAGGGGGCGGAAGCCGGGGCGAATTTTGATTACGGCGATGCTGGTGCGTTGAGTTTCTCCTACATGTGGACCAACGAATACAAAGCGCCGTGGCATCTGGAAATGGATGAGTTTTATCAGAACGATAAAACCACCAAAGTTGATTATCTGCACTCCCTTGGGGCGAAATACGACTTCAAAAATAACTTCGTACTGGAAGCGGCATTTGGTCAGGCGGAAGGGTATATCGATCAATATTTTGCCAAAGCCAGCTACAAATTTGATATCGCCGGTAGCCCGTTAACCACCAGCTACCAGTTCTATGGTACGCGCGATAAAGTTGACGATCGCAGCGTCAACGACCTTTATGACGGCACCGCCTGGCTGCAAGCGTTGACCTTTGGTTACCGGGCGGCTGACGTAGTGGATTTGCGCCTCGAAGGCACCTGGGTTAAGGCTGACGGTCAGCAGGGATACTTCCTGCAACGTATGACTCCAGCCTACGCTTCCTCCAACGGCCGCCTGGATATCTGGTGGGATAACCGTTCCGACTTCAACGCTAACGGCGAAAAAGCGGTCTTCTTCGGTGCGATGTATGACCTGAAAAACTGGAATCTTCCAGGCTTCGCCATCGGCGCTTCCTACGTTTACGCATGGGATGCTAAACCTGCGACCTGGCAGAGCAATCCGGATGCGTACTACGACAAAAACCGGACTATTGAAGAGTCTGCATACAGCCTGGATGCGGTCTACACCATTCAGGACGGTCGCGCCAAAGGCACGATGTTCAAACTGCACTTCACCGAATACGACAACCACTCCGACATCCCAAGCTGGGGCGGTGGTTACGGCAACATCTTCCAGGATGAGCGTGACGTGAAATTTATGGTAATCGCACCATTCACCATCTTCTGATGCCCGACGCGGCAGGTTTTGTGCCTGCCGCACGTTTGAGGAATTTGCTATGAAAAAACTGATTCTCATCGCCATAATGGCATCGGGGCTGGTAGCTTGTGCGCAATCAACCGCGCCACAGGAAGACAGTCGTCTGAAAGAGGCATACAGCGCCTGTATCAACACCGCACAAGGTTCGCCAGAAAAAATTGAAGCCTGCCAGAGCGTGTTAAACGTGCTGAAGAAAGAGAAACAACATCAGCATTTTGCCGACCAGGAAAGTGTCCGCGTACTGGATTATCAGCAGTGTCTGCGTGCAACGCAAACCGGAAATGATCAGGCGGTGAAAGCCGATTGTGATAAAGTTTGGCAGGAAATTCGCAGTAATAACAAATAAGTGAGAGCTGTAACTCTCGCTTTTCTTATTTCCCTTGCATAAAAAAGCCAACCCGCAGGTTGGCTTTTTCTCATTCAGGCTGGCTTATTTGCCTTCGTGCGCATGTTCATCTTCGCGGCAATCGCCTTCGGCACAGTGACCGTAAAGATAGAGACTGTGGTTAGTCAGGCGAATGCCATGTTTTGCGGCAATTTCACGCTGACGCGCTTCGATGGAATCATCACTAAATTCGATAACCTTGCCGCAGTCGAGGCAGATCAGGTGATCGTGGTGATGTTGCTGTGTCAGTTCAAATACGGATTTACCGCCTTCAAAATTGTGGCGGGTGACGATACCAGCGTCGTCAAACTGGTTCAGTACGCGATATACCGTAGCCAGACCAATTTCTTCACCCATATCGATCAGACGTTTGTATAAATCTTCCGCACTGACGTGATGGTTGTCCGGCTCCTGAAGAACTTCCAGGATTTTTAAACGAGGAAGCGTTACTTTCAGGCCAGCTTTCTTTAGGGCGGTATTGTTATCAGTCATGCGGAATCTGTCCTGTTACTAAGCGGTTCACTTCATTAGAAGAAGTGACAGAATTTGCTCTTGAGATAATGCGTATCATTATAGAATTGCCACGCCTAAATGAAAACCACAAGTCCCTGGCAAATATTGTTAATAAAAACGTGGCACAGCTTACATTTACAACGGCAAGGCCACTTGAACACCGGGACATTGTACAGGTACAACAGCAAAAGTTACAAATTTGTAGCAATTATTTTGATTGGCATTATCTATTAATACGGCGTAGACATGAGTCTACGCCGCATCACATCAGGCATTGAGAATTTCGTCGAGATGCAACTCTTCAGAAATCTGTTTAACCCATTTTTCTACACGTTCAGCGGTCAGTTCCGGCTGACGGTCTTCGTCGATAGCCAGACCGACAAAGTGGTCGTCATCAGCCAGACCTTTTGATGCTTCGAAATGATAGCCCGCAGTTGGCCAGTGACCAACGATCGTTGCACCGCGCGGTTCAATGATGTCGCGGATGGTGCCCAATGCGTCGCAGAAATATTCGGCGTAATCTTCCTGGTCACCACAACCAAACAGCGCAACCAGTTTGCCGTTGAAATCAATCTCTTCGAGAGTCGGGAAGAAGTCATCCCAGTCACACTGCGCTTCGCCATAATACCAGGTTGGGATGCCCAGCAGCAGAATGTCATAAGCTTCCAGATCTTCTTTGCTGCTTTTTGCAATGTCATGGACATCGGCAACGTCTTTACCAAGCTGTTTTTGAATCATTTTTGCGATATTTTCGGTATTACCGGTGTCGCTGCCGAAAAAGATGCCAGTGATAGCCATGAGTGAAATAACCTCTTGAAACTTATTGAAATGGGGGTGGAAAATTGCCCACGGATAAAGGCAATCATAGCAGAACAGGCAGTCTTTCGGAATCAGCAAACGAGCAGGACTGCACACTGTGCTACATGAAAGTGGAAATTTAAACGATGCCCTGACTACGCAGCGCCGCCAGTTGCTGCATTAACATCTCTTCGATCAGTTCGCTACGGCTCATATTGCGCGACTCCGCCAGCTCGTTCAGCGCCTCGACAGCTTCCGCGTTCAGCTTCAGTTCGACACGCTTAAGGCCACGTACTTTGTCGCGTTTTAGCTGGTTGCGTTTATTAATACGCAGCTGTTCATCGCGCGAAAGCGGATTAGTTTTCGGTCGTCCCGGTCGACGCTCGTGCGCGAACAGATCTAATGTCGTACGGTCCGTTTGTTCTTTGGCCATGATCTTGGTGACTTCGGGGGAAACAATCAGCCAGGCCTCTGCCCGGATGGATAGCGCGCCATAATACATCAGCGCGATGAGTCACGCCAACGCCCACGCGCGGAAAGCGACGCGGACGCTGGGTTTTTAATCAGTTGCGTTAATCATTGAGATAGCGACGGATAGCGCGTAATACCGCATCCGGTTTTTCAGCATGGACCCAGTGACCCGCGCCTGCAATCACATGCGCCCGTGCCTGTGGAAATTGTGCCAGTAAATCATCACGGTACTGCTCGCTAACATACGGAGAATTGCCGCTAGGGATAAACAGGGCAGGGTGATCCCATGCCGGGATTTTCTCCCAACCCACAATATGCGGATACTGATCCCACAATACCGGCACGTTAAAGCGCCACTCCCCGTCAACAAAAGATTTCAACAGAAACTGAATCACCCCTTCTTCATTAAGATGCTGGCGCATTATTGCTGCTGCTTGCTGGCGAGTTTGTGCGTCCGATTCACTGACCGCGTTGATAGCCGCGAAAATCTCATCATGACGGCGTACGTGATAGTCGACCGGTGCGATATCGATCGCCACCAGTTTATCGATGCGATCGCGGGCCAGTGCCGTAAGTGCCATTACCGCTTTACCGCCCATGGAGTGACCGATAAATGTTGCTTTGTCGATCTGCTGTGCATCCAGAGTATCAACAAGATCCTGCGCCATCGCCGGGTAATTCATTACCGGATCTCTCGGTGAAAGACCGTGGTTACGCATATCAACCTGGATGATATTGTGATCGTTTACCAGATCGCGAGCCAGTACGCCAAGGTTGTCGAGGCTACCAAACAGACCATGGACAAGAACGATGGGAGAATTATTGTGCTGGTTTTGTGCAGTTTGCGCGCGGATATTCAATTTCATGGCAAAGTTCTTTTTTTCGCGTTGTCGGGTTAGGGTATTATGTTGACCATTGTGCCACAGGGCTGCAACAAATAAGGTTTATTCCGAGTTTTTCTGCAAGCCAGGCTTGACGCTATCCGCTGCCGGGATTTATTCATATACTCTTGGCGACTTGTATTCAGCTAAGACACTGCACTGGATTAAGATGAAAACGATTGAAGTTGATGATGAACTCTACAGCTATATTGCCAGCCACACTAAGCATATCGGCGAGAGCGCATCCGACATTTTACGGCGTATGTTGAAATTTTCCGCCGCATCACAGCCTGCTGCTCCGGTGACGAAAGAGGTTCGCGTTGCGTCACCTGCTATCGCCGAAGCGAAGCCGGTCAAAACGATTAAAGACAAGGTTCGCGCAATGCGTGAACTTCTGCTTTCTGACGAATACGCAGAGCAAAAGCGAGCGGTCAATCGCTTTATGCTGCTGTTGTCTACACTATATTCTCTTGACGCCCAGGCGTTTGCCGAAGCAACGGAATCGTTGCACGGTCGTACACGCGTTTACTTTGCGGCAGATGAACAAACGCTGCTGAAAAATGGTAATCAGACCAAGCCGAAACATGTGCCAGGCACGCCGTATTGGGTGATCACCAACACCAACACCGGCCGTAAATGCAGCATGATCGAACACATCATGCAGTCGATGCAATTCCCGGCGGAATTGATTGAGAAGGTTTGCGGAACTATCTAAAACGTTGCAGACAAAGGACAAAGCAATGGCAATCCACAATCGTGCAGGCCAACCTGCACAACAGAGTGATTTGATTAACGTCGCCCAACTGACGGCGCAATATTATGTACTGAAACCAGAAGCAGGGAATGCGGAGCACGCGGTGAAATTCGGTACTTCCGGTCACCGTGGCAGTGCAGCGCGCCACAGCTTTAACGAGCCGCACATTCTGGCGATCGCTCAGGCAATTGCTGAAGAACGTGCGAAAAACGGCATCACTGGCCCTTGCTATGTGGGTAAAGATACTCACGCCCTGTCCGAGCCTGCGTTCATTTCCGTACTGGAAGTGCTGGCAGCGAACGGCGTTGATGTCATTGTGCAGGAAAACAATGGCTTCACTCCAACGCCTGCCGTTTCCAATGCCATCCTGGTTCACAATAAAAAAGGTGGTCCGCTGGCAGACGGTATCGTGATTACACCGTCCCATAACCCGCCGGAAGATGGTGGTATCAAGTACAATCCGCCAAATGGTGGCCCGGCTGATACCAACGTCACCAAAGTGGTGGAAGACAGGGCCAACGCACTGCTGGCCGATGGCCTGAAAGGCGTGAAGCGTATCTCCCTCGACGAAGCGATGGCATCCGGTCATGTGAAAGAGCAGGATCTGGTGCAGCCGTTTGTGGAAGGTCTGGCCGATATCGTTGATATGGCGGCGATTCAGAAAGCGGGCCTGACGCTGGGCGTTGATCCGCTGGGCGGTTCCGGTATCGAATACTGGAAGCGTATTGGCGAGTATTACAACCTCAACCTGACCATCGTTAACGATCAGGTCGATCAAACCTTCCGCTTTATGCACCTTGATAAAGACGGCGCGATCCGTATGGACTGCTCCTCCGAGTGTGCGATGGCGGGCCTGCTGGCACTGCGTGATAAGTTCGATCTGGCGTTTGCTAACGACCCGGATTATGACCGTCACGGTATCGTCACTCCGGCAGGTTTGATGAATCCGAACCACTACCTGGCGGTGGCGATCAACTACCTGTTCCAGCATCGTCCGCAGTGGGGCAAAGATGTTGCTGTCGGTAAAACGCTGGTTTCTTCTGCGATGATCGACCGTGTGGTCAATGACTTGGGCCGCAAGCTGGTAGAAGTCCCGGTAGGTTTCAAATGGTTTGTTGATGGTCTGTTCGACGGCAGCTTCGGCTTTGGCGGCGAAGAGAGCGCAGGGGCTTCCTTCCTGCGTTTCGACGGCACGCCGTGGTCCACCGACAAAGACGGCATCATCATGTGTCTGCTGGCGGCGGAAATCACCGCTGTCACCGGTAAGAACCCGCAGGAACACTACAACGAACTGGCAAAACGCTTTGGTGCGCCGAGCTACAACCGTTTGCAGGCAGCTGCGACTTCCGCACAAAAAGCGGCGCTGTCTAAGCTGTCTCCGGAAATGGTGAGCGCCAGCACCCTGGCAGGCGACCCGATCACCGCGCGCCTGACGGCGGCACCGGGCAATGGTGCTTCTATCGGCGGTCTGAAAGTGATGACTGACAACGGCTGGTTCGCCGCGCGTCCGTCAGGCACGGAAGACGCATATAAGATCTACTGCGAAAGCTTCCTCGGTGAAGAACATCGCAAGCAGATTGAGAAAGAAGCGGTTGAGATTGTTAGCGAAGTTCTGAAAAACGCGTAAACACATTAAATAAGAAAAAGGGCGGTCGGAAGATCGCCCTTTTTTACGTATGACAAACACAGAATTGCCTGATGCGCTACGCTTATCAGGCCTACGAGGATGGTGCAATATATTGAATTTACGAGATTTTGTAGGCCGGATAAGGCGTTCACGCCGCATCCGGCAAAAACAACGAACACTTTGTCAACAAACTGAGTAGCTCAAGGAAATCCCAATGAAGACCAACAGGAGTCTGGTCGTCATAGTGTCACTAATTACCGCCACATTACTGCTGACTGCATGCGCCCAACCTGAACAATCATCATTAGCTGGCGACTGGTTACTGACCCCTAAAGATAAAACCAGAAGATTAACGGGTAGCATTGCGGTAAATATTGCACCTTCCCGGTGTAAGACAAATTGCCGTGGTGATAACTTACCTGATAATACCCGCCGCTGGCAGTTGTCAGGCGGGAACGAAAAAGAACTTACTTATCTTCATAATATGTCAGCACAAGAAAAGGTCGGTTTAAATCCCGGTTGGCAATGCTACACCTCATTTTTTATGCGGGTTTGCCAGGGCAAGCCCGGCACTCGACCGATAGTCAATGAGGATTATGTCAGCGAAAGCGGATTTTTTGGCTCGATGATGCATGTCGGGATTATTGAGTTACGACGCTGCCAGTCAGAAAATTGCCAGCAAGAATTGAAAGCGATAAATACACATTAAAATAGTGAGTCCGGGAATGAAACCCGGACCTGAACATGTCTTATTGCGTGAATGTTTCTTTCATTTGATACTGCATTTCCCAGAGTTCAGTAAGCGAAATAACTTTTCTTGTTCTTGCTTCTTCACTTTGTACCCATAAGAAAGGGTAGAACGTGAAGGCTTCCGTTGCCGATAATTTTATTACGTCTTCTCGCCATTGCTGCCATCGTACATTTTCATAGAAGGTATCTAAATCACCGGATAATGCCCACTGAAGAAACTCAGAATATCCAACTTCCAGACTTTCCCAATTCAGCGTATCTGGCGCAAAATAATAAACGCAGCCAGTATCTTCCCCAAGATCGCCACCATTAAGAGCAAAAATTCCCCCTGCGACATCGTCAGCGATGGGTAAAGCCCGCACGCCTGCGAATTCAGGGCGTTGTGTCCAACTTACTGGATCTCGTGGCAACCGGGGGTGACCAGATCCTGCTATGCGTAACCAACCATTATCAATCAGCAGACCTCCGGAGCCATAGACAAGCGCACCCATCGGTGATTTTGTTGTCACCTGTAATTGATAAAGTGCGGTTTCGGCTAAATTTTTATTAACCGGTAAGAGTTCGGTATGGTTTGTGGCGTCTTTTAACCAGTTCTGGATTATTGGCCAGGCTGAATCTTCAGTATTTACTAACTGATTCATTTCACGCATCGCTACTTGCTCCTTGTGTGCTACGGTGTCATTTATGATGAGGAATTGTATGGAACATTTTTTAAATATTAAGTTCCTTATATTTGAATAAAAAATGACTTTATCCATACATTGCCACTTTTTTCAAAGCATAAACCGATACCCAATACCGGTTTCAGTAATAAAATGGCGAGGCCGGGCCGGATCCTGTTCCAGTTTTTGTCGCAGATGCCCCATATAATTACGCAAATAGTTGCTGTGTTCGATCGCGTTTAGACCCTACATCTGCCGGATGCGGCATAAATAACGAACTATTTGCCAACAAACAGAAAGGGCGATCATTCAATCGCCCTTTTTTACTTTGTTTTATTAACCGTGTTTATTTTTCAGTTCAAAGCATGGTGATACCAGACCATACAGTGTCCAACCAAGGAAGGTCACGATAGAACCGTACAGCATGGCTTCTTCCCCGGATGAGTACAGCGCATAGAAACTGTACATCGCACCAACAAAGGCAACAAAGTTTGCTACTTTCGCTTTTGAGGGGGGCACATTAGCGACCTTCTGAATAATGACTAATGCCGCCATTGACAGAATATACGGAATGATATTGGTCACCACGGCCAGGTTAACCAGCACGTTGAACTGGCTGTTCAGTGACGGGCTAATGGTCATCAGTGCCAATCCACTCTGAATAATCACAATGGTCAACATTCCCTGCACCGGTGCATCCACTTTGGTTACACGGGAGAAAATTTTAGGGAAGTAGCCTTCATCAGATGAAGATTTAAACACCTGGGCAATGGTGAACTGCCAGCCAAGCAGTGAACCGCCAGCCAAGCAGTGAACCGCAGCAGGACATCACCATCAGCGCCATAATGACTTTACCCACTTCTGGTGTGAACATCTGTGCGAAAGCCAGGCCAAATGGTGCCGTTGAATTTGCCAGCTCCATATTAGGCACAATCCCGGCAATCACGTTGGTGGAGACGATATAAATCACCGCCGCACCTAAAGTACCGCCAAGAACTGCAATCGGCACGTTACGTTCCGGGTTTTCCACTACTTCGGCGTTGGCACAGGCTGACTCCAGACCGAGGAAAGCCCACAACGTCATGGCGATGGAAGAACCTACAGCGCTAAAGAACGGCACATGGTGCGGGTTCCATGAGTTAGCGTACAGCGTCGGACTAAACCAGAACCAGCCAATAATGCACAGACCGACGACCGGAATAATGACTCCCCACACAGTAATGCTACTGATTTGCCCGGTAATGCGCGCACCACCAAAGTTAGCCACGGTACAAATCCACAGCACTCCGATGGTCGCAAGACCAATCTGCACTGGCGACAAACTCGCGCCGAGCAGTTCGGTGCCGTAACCAACCGCCGAAATAGCAATCGCGACGTTAGCAATCAGCAGCGAGACACCGTAGGTGTAGTTCGCCATAAAATTGCCGGACTTACCGAAAGCATACTCCGCATAACCGCCCATACCGCCTGATTTACGGCTGAACATACCGCATTTTGCGAATGCCCATGCCAGTGCCATTGAGCCTACGGCTGTCACCAGCCAGGAGATAATTGAGATTGTCCCAACTTCGGCAAGCTTTGTCGGCAGCATGATGATACCGGAGCCCATCATGTTGACCATCGTCAGTATGGTTAACTGAACGACGCCCATTTTGTTCGATTTAGCCTGACTCATAATTTTTCCCCTTTCAACAGGGTGCTTTGCGCATCACGAGGCTTGATGACATAGCACCAAACTTGCTTACGACCATCATGTTCTTCGATATAGACACCCTGCAGCTCCGGTGCAAAACCTGGCAGCAGGTTGATCCCTTCTTCCAGAGCGCTGAAGTAACGCAAAACAGCACCACCCCAGATTTCACCCGGAACAACACACAGCACACCCGGAGGATAAGGAAGCGCACCTTCGGCAGCGATACGGCCTTCGGCATCCGGCAGACGAACCAGCTCCACTTCACCGCGTGAATAGGCGTAGTTGGCTTCTTGTGGATTCATGCTTACGCGTGGGAAGTGTTCCTTACGGAACATCTCTTTTTGCGGTTGTTTCACGTTGTGACGGGCATACAAATCATGCATTTCCTGGCATAACTGACGAAGGGTATAACCGGCGTAGCGCTCTTCATGCTGTTTGTAGATGGAAGGCAGCACTTCTGCTAATGGCGCGTCGGACTCAAGCAGTTTTTCGAAGCGTACCAGCAGGGCAACAAGTTGCTGAAGTTTGGCCATATCTTCTGCCGGAGTCAGCAGGAAGAGGATGGAGTTAAGATCGCATTTTTCCGGCACTACGCCATTTTCGCGCAGGAAGTTAGCAAGAATCGTCGCGGGTACACCGAACGCTTCATATTCGCCGTTACGTGCATCAAAACCTGGGGTTGTCAGCAACAGTTTGCATGGATCGACAAAGTATTGATTCTCTGCATAGCCTTCAAAAGAGTGCCAGTGTTCCCCTGGTACAAACTGGAAGAAGCGCAGATCAACCGCAATTTGCGCTGTTTCATACGACTGCCAGGGTTTACCATCCACTAGTTCAGGTACGAACGGACGAATATGCTGACAGTTATCGAGGATCAGCTTGCGGGCATTAATGCCATTTACCACACAATCCATCCACATATTACGACCGCTGACACCTTCATGCATTTTGGCGTTGATATCCAGTGCGGCAAACAGCGGATAGAACGGGCTGGTGGAGGCATGCATCATAAAGGCGTTGTTCATGCGTTTGTGCGGTACATAACGCTGTTGCCCTTTGATGTGGCTGTCTTTTTTATGGATTTGTGAAGTTTGAGAAAAACCAGCCTGCTGTTTATGCACAGATTGCGTAACCAGAATGCCCGGATCGTTCTCATTAAGATCCAGCAACAGCGGTGAACAGTCAGCCATCATCGGGATAAATTGCTCATAGCCGACCCATGCGGAGTCAAACAGAATGTAGTCACACAGATGACCAATTTTATCCACCACCTGGCGGGCGTTATAAATCGTACCGTCGTAGGTGCCTAGCTGAATAACGGCGAGGCGGAAAGGACGAGCCTCTTTTGTCCGCTGCGGTGCGACTTCCGCGATCAGCTCACGCAGGTAACTTTCTTCAAAACAGTGCGCATCAATGCCACCGATAAAGCCATACGGGTTACGTGCGGTTTCCAGATAAACCGGTGTTGCACCAGCCTGTAGCAACGCTCCGTGGTGGTTAGATTTGTGGTTATTGCGGTCAAACAGCACCAGATCACCCGGTGTCAGCAGGGCGTTTAAAACCACTTTGTTAGAAGATGAAGTGCCATTTAGAACGAAGTATGTTTTATCGGCATTGAACACTTTTGCCGCATGTTGCTGTGCAATGCATGGCGCGCCTTCGTGAATCAGCAGATCACCCATTGCTACGTCTGCGTTGCACAAGTCGGAACGGAACAGCGCCTCACCAAAGTATTCCACAAACTGATTCCCCGCCGGATGGCGACGGAAAAATTCGCCGCCCTGATGACCAGGGCAATCAAACGCGCTGTTACCTTGATTGACATAATCGACCAGTGCGCGGAAGAAAGGTGGGCGCAGTTGAGTTTCATAATGGCTGGCAGCGGTTTCTAACTGACGACCATAAAATTCTCGTCGCGATTCGCAATTCTCAAAGACACCCGAAATACAGGGCAAATACTCTGCGGGTACACGTTCTTGATTTTCAGTAGCAATAAATACCGGGATGCCATAACCCGTGGCATCGATTTCATCGAGTTTTCCGCATGTAACATCGTTGAGCGATAAAACGATTGCCGCCACATCGATATTACGACTTTCATTAATGTAGATACATTCTCGCTGCGTGGTAAAACAGTCCGGGCAAGAATCACTAACCGCAATTTTTAATTTTGACATTTTTCATCTCTTTATTTTAGGTAATAGCAGGTCCTCAATTTCTCGAATGAGAAATCGATCGTGCCGGAAAAAAGCAAAGTTACCCCGCTGATAAATAAATCAGGTAGATTGCTTTTTTCAGAATGCAGAAACCCTTACCAGTCCGGTGGCTGATAATACAAGGGTTAACAGAGAATGAGCACTGCGGAATACAGGCATATGCCTGTAATACAGAGAGTCAGGAAGACCTGTACGCTGAAGTGCCCTTAGTCGGTAGACTAACGGGCATTGAAGAAGTGAAAGTCGAAGCTATTGCGATGAGCAAACTTCATAATATGAGTTGTCCGCCTTATATGGGGCATAGTGCGGCTGTTATTTTCCATTTAATTTACCTTTCCTGATGTGAATGAAGGTGAAGATATTCTATCCAGGAAATACGGTTGAACTGTGAAGGTGATCAATAAAAAATGATCAATCTTAATTTATTTAATGATGAGCTTTTTACTCAGTAATATAAAATATTGAATTGTTATTTTTGTGTGTTGTTTAAGATAAAAAGCCGTATTTATTATTACGGCTTTAATTAATAAAAGGCAGGCTGTATTAAAATTAATATTCAAAGCATAAACCGATAGCCAATACCGGTTTCAGTAATGAAATGGCGTGGGCGGGCGGGATCCTGTTCCAGTTTTTGTCGCAGATGTCCCATATAAATACGCAAATAGTGACTGTGTTCGACCGCGTTTGGCCCCCACACCTGGTTAAGGAGCTGGCGCTGGGTGAGTACTTTTCCGGCATTGTTGAGCAGCACCGCCAGCAGGTGGAACTCAATTGGTGTGAGATGCACCTCTTCCTCACCCCGGTGAATCACGCGGGCGGCTAAATCGACGGTAACATCGGAAAATTTCACCAGCGGATCGGGCGCGGCGGTAGCGGAGTGGCGGCGTAAAGCGACGCGCAGACGGGCCTGCAATTCGCCAATGCCAAACGGCTTACTCAGATAATCATCCGCTCCGGCATCCAGCGCGGCGATTTTGTCGCTCTCTTCGCTGCGTGCGGAAAGCACAATCACCGGCACCGCGCTCCACTGGCGCAGGTCGCGGATAAACTCAATCCCATCACCATCGGGCAGGCCGAGATCGAGAATAATCAAATCTGGCTTACGGGTAGCCGCTTCCAGCAAGCCGCGTTGCAGCGTTTCGGCCTCATAGACGCGCATCCCGTCGCCCTCCAGCGCCGTGCGCAGAAAGCGACGAATAGCCTGTTCATCTTCAACAATCAGAACGTTTGTCACATATCCTCATGAAATTCTTCAAGTTCAGGGGCAGTTTGCTGGGGAAGTGTAACACGAAAACAGGCACCACCTTCCGGTCGGTTGAACGCGGTAATAGTGCCCCCGTGTACATCCACTATCGCCCGACAAATTGCCAGTCCAAGCCCTACCCCCGGTACTGCCGACTCTTTATTCCCGCGAGCAAACTTATCAAATATCGTCTGCTCCTGGCCTGGCGGAAGACCGGGGCCGTTATCCCAGACATCCAGTTGTAGATTTTCGCCCTCAACGTGGGCATCGATACCAATTTCGGCCTGCGCACCCGCATATTTCACCGCGTTCTCCAGCAGATTAATCAGCACCCGTTCAAAGAGTGGCCCGTCAACGTGGATTAAGGTCAGCGGTTCTGGCAGAGAAAGATTGATGGGCGACGATAAACCCGGTTCCAGCATTTGCAGCGCGCTACCGACCACTTCTTCCAGCGTTAACCACTCTTTCTTCAAATTAAAGCCGCCGGACTGAATTCGCGCCATATCCAGTAGATTATTCACCAGTCGGGTAGTGTTCAGCACATGCTGACGAATCTCGCTGGCCTGGCGGGCGTGGGGCGATCCTTCGCTTGCCAGATCGAGCGTTAAGATTTCTGCCTGACCGAACAGCACCGTGAGCGGCGTGCGTAAATCATGCGAAAGCGCTGCCAGTAGGGCGTTGCGGATCTGTTCACGTTCGCTTGCCATCCGCGCCTGTTCTTCGCTGGCGGTTAGCGTCAGCCGCTCAAGGGCATTGGCGACTAACAGCGTAAACGTCTCCAGCAGGCGCTGCTGTTCCGGGATCATCAACTGGCGCAGATTCCCCGGCTCCACCACCACCAGCCCGTAGGTTTTCTCGCCGCTTTTTAGCGGCAAAATCTGGTACGGTACACCGGGTAACGTGTCGGTGCCCGCGCCCGCAGGCAGGCCTTTATCAAAACTCCACTGCGCGATGGTATCGTCCCATGGCGTCATTCCTTGCGGATGTGTTAACGGCTGCAATTTACCGTTGTCATCGGGCAACAACACCTGACTGCGGGCATGAAACGTGGAGGCAATAAATTGTTCGATGGTGGCGGCGATGTCCTGCGGACTGCGGCCCACCGCCAGAGCTTTCGACATTTCATATAAGTGCCGTGTGCGTTGCTCGCGGTAACGGGCTACCCGCGCCTGATAACGCACGCCAGCAGTAAGGTTCCCGATCACCAGCCCGACGGTTAACATCACTGCGAAGGTCAGCAGATATTGCACATCAGAGACGGCGAGCGTGCCGCGTGGGGCGATAAAAAAGAGATCGAAACTCACCACATTAATGACGGTAGCAACCACCGAAGGCCAGCGTCCATAAAATAGCGCCACCACCACCACGCCAAGCAGATACAGCATCACCAGGTTGGCGGCATCAAACGCCATCAGCCACTGCATGGCAATTAAAGTGATAACGGCGCATAACGCGGCGGCAACCACGCATCCCTGAATCTGTACCCGCCACTTGTCTTTAAAAGAGCGGCTATCCGGCGCGTTGTTAATCGTGCGGGCGGGTGGTTCATCAAGCGCGACCAGCACCTGATCGAGATCGGGGGCGATGCGCGCCAGTCGGTCAGCAAACGTTTCCCGACGCCACCAGCGGCGCGAGGCCGGGCGACCGAGAATAATCTTGCCGAGATTATGTTCACGGGCATAACGCACTACTGCTTTTTCTTCCGCTGGATCAGAAAGTGTTGCCGTCTCCGCGCCCAGCTCCTGCGCCAGACGTAAGGCGCTGAGAATTGCCCGACGTTTTTTTTCCGGTAAGCGGTGCAGGGCAGGGGTTTCAACATACACCGCGTGCCAGACGCTACCCAGCCGTGACGCCAGCCGCGCCGCCGCGCGGACCAGCTTCTCACTACCGGTGTTATGGCCGATGCATAAAAGGATCGCGTCGCGCGTGTGCCAGACTTTCTCTTCGCCAGGATGCCCCCGCCAGGCGCGCATTTGCTCATCAACGCGATCGGCAGTACGGCGCAGTGCCAGTTCGCGCAGGGCGATCAGATTGCCTTTGCGGAAAAAATGTTCAATGGCGCGCTCCGCCTGCCCGGCAATATAGACTTTGCCTTCTTTCAGCCGCTGGCGCAGATCGTCCGGGGGCAAGTCCACCAGAACCACGTCGTCGGCGGCATCGAAAAAAGGATCGGGCACGGTTTCCCGTACCTGAATTCCGGTGACGCCGCTGACCACATCATTCAGACTTTCCAGATGCTGAACGTTGACGGTAGTGAAAACATCAATGCCTGCTTCCAGCAGCTCTTCGATGTCCTGCCAGCGTTTAGGGTGACGAGAACCTAGCGCATTACTGTGCGCCAGTTCGTCCATTAAGATCAGCGCCGGACGGCGGGCGAGGGCGGCATCGAGGTCAAACTCGCAGATGTGCCGCCCACGGTACGCCAGGCGTTTTGGCGGCAGAACAGCCAGCCCTTCCAGCATTGCGTCGGTATCTTTTCGCCCGTGGGTTTCTACCACGCCAACCACAATATCCAGCCCTTGCGCCCGCAGTCGCTGGGCTTCTGCCAGCATCGCCCAGGTCTTCCCGACGCCTGCACAGGCACCGAAGAAAACTTTCAGCTTCCCCCGATGCGGCGCGGCAGTTTGTTCCAGCAGACGATCGGGGTCGGGACGTAAGGGTTCGTTATTCATCAAGCTTATCCAGCGCCAGATTGAGTTCGACAATGTTGACGACCGGCTGGCCGATATATTTCACCAGCGGTTGTTGGCTGTATTTTGCGATCAGCTGCGTGAGCTGTTCAACGCTGAGATTACGCGCTTTCGCGATGCGTGGGATCTGCCAGGCCGCCGCTTGCGGGGTGATATTATTGTCCAGCCCGCTTGCCGATGCCGTCACCAGTTCAACCGGAACGTTCGTACTGGCATCCGGGTTAGCGGCCCGTAATGCAGCAACGCGTGCGGCTATTTGTTTATCCAGCTCAGGGTTACTGACCGCCAGATTGCTCCCGCCAGAAGCCTGTGGATTATAGGGCATTTCTGCCGTTGCCGGTAAAATTCTGCCCGATTAATGCCGAACCCCGCACCGTATCACCTTCACGAATCAACGAACCGTTGGCCTGCCAGGGAAACCACCATTGCCCCAGCACGGTGGTCAGCAGCGGGTAAACGCCGCCAGTAATCAATAACAGAAAGATAAATGTCGATAATGCCGGACGTAAGCCACGCATGGTAAACCTCACACCAGACCGCAAACGGTCAGCAGTAAATCAATGACTTTGATACCAATAAACGGCACCAGCAGCCCACCCAGACCGTAAATCCATAAGTTACGGCGCAACATGGCAGAAGCGGTAAGCGGTTTATAACTCACGCCTTTTAACGCCAGAGGAATCAAAAAGACGATAATCAAGGCGTTGAAAATGACTGCACTGAGAATGGCGGAGTCGGGCGAATGCAGGCGCATGATGTTCAGCGCATTTAACTGCGGATACGTTGCCGCGAACGCCGCCGGAATAATGGCGAAGTATTTCGCCACATCGTTGGTAATGCTGAAGGTGGTCAGCGAGCCACGGGTCATCAGCATCTGTTTGCCAATATGCACCACCTCGATCAACTTGGTCGGGTTAGAGTCGAGATCGACCATATTGCCCGCCTCTTTCGCCGCCTGGGTGCCGGAGTTCATCGCCACCGCGATATCTGCTTGCGCCAGCGCCGGAGCATCGTTGGTGCCGTCGCCGGTCATCGCCACCAAACGGCCTTCCGCCTGATACTGACGAATCAATGCCAGCTTGGCCTCCGGTGTCGCTTCGGCGAGAAAATCATCGACGCCCGCTTCCGCAGCAATGGCGGCGGCAGTCAGACGGTTATCGCCGGTAATCATCACCGTTTTAATGCCCATTTTGCGCAGCTGGGCGAAGCGCTCTTTAATACCGCCTTTGACGATATCTTTCAGCGCAATAACGCCCAGCACACGGGAACCTTCCACCACCACCAGCGGCGTGGCCCCCTGACGCGCAACCTGATCGACTTTTTGATCAACATCGGCAGGGAAGTGACCGCCGTTAGCCTCAACATGGCGGCGAATGGCATCGACAGAACCTTTACGGATCATGCGGTTGTCGATGTTGATCCCGCTCATCCGGCTTTGCGCAGTAAACGGTACAAAGGTGGCATGGAGCGACTGCACATCGCGCTCGCGCAGGTTAAAACGTTGCTTGGCGAGGATCACAATACTGCGGCCTTCCGGCGTTTCATCAGCCAGCGAAGCCAGTTGTGCGGCGTCAGCCAGCGTTTTTTCATCCACGCCCTGCGCAGGGATAAACTCCGACGCCTGACGGTTACCGAGTGTGATGGTGCCGGTTTTATCCAGTAGCAGAACGTCAACGTCACCTGCCGCTTCAACTGCACGTCCGCTGGTGGCAATCACATTCGCGCCCAGCATCCGACTCATCCCGGCGACGCCGATCGCTGACAACAGGCCGCCAATAGTGGTTGGGATCAGACAGACCAGCAGCGCCACCAGTACCGTTACACTCACGGCATTACCGCCCCACGCGGAAAACGGCCACAGCGTGGCGGTTGCCAGTAAAAAGACGATGGTCAGAGCAATCAGCAGGATAGTCAGGGCAATCTCGTTCGGTGTTTTGCGTCGCTGTGCGCCTTCCACCATCGCGATCATCCGATCCAGAAATGTCTCACCGGGGTTAACGCTACACTCAATCACCAGCCAGTCAGAAAGAATACGCGTGCCGCCGGTGACGGAGGCAAAATCGCCGCCGGATTCACGGATCACCGGTGCCGATTCCCCGGTGATGGCGCTTTCATCGACCGATGCGCCGCCTTCAATGACTTCACCATCGCAGGGGATAATATCGCCAGCTTCTACCAGCACGATGTCACCTTTACGCAGTTGATCGGCAGGAACTTTGTCCGCCGCAGCGCCATATTTCGGCTCACGCAGCTTGCGGGCAAAGGCAGTTTTTTTCACCCCTTTAAGACTGTTGGCCTGCGCTTTACTGCGGCCTTCTGCCAGCGCCTCGGCGAAATTAGCGAACAGTACGGTGACCCACAGCCAGCCGCTAATTGCCGCGCTAAACAGCGCATTGCCAGGCATCGCACCGCTTGCCATCGCGATGCTAATACAGGTGGTCAGCAGACTGCCGATCCAGACGATAAACATCACCGGATTGCGCCATTGCGCCTGCGGGTTTAATTTTTTCACCGCTTCTTTCAGCGCCTGAACGACAAGTGTTGGTTCGAATAGCGCCAGTTGTTTACGACTCATATTCAGTGCTCACTCAATATCATCAGGAGAGATATTCCGCCACCGGACCAAGCGCCAGGGCAGGGATAAAGGTCAGTGCGCCAACCAGCAACACGGTGCCGATTAACAGGCCAACAAACAGCGGGCCGTGCGTTGGCAGCGTGCCGGAGCTGGCGGGTTGGCTCTTTTTACTCACCAGCGAACCGGCAATTGCCATCACCGGGATAATCACCCCGAAGCGACCGACAAACATGCAGAACGCCAGTAAACAGTTCCAGAACGGAGAGTTGGCGCTTAATCCGGCAAAGGCGCTGCCGTTGTTGTTAGCGGCGGACGACACGGCGTACAGCACTTCGCTAAAACCATGCGGGCCAGGGTTAAGCATGGCGCTACGTCCGGCGTCGGTCATCATCGCCAACGCCGCGCCCATCAGTACCAGTGTTGGAGTAACCAGAATCGCCAGTGCAGTCAGTTTCATCTCGCGTACGTCGATTTTTTTACCCAGATATTCCGGTGTACGACCAATCATCAGCCCGGCAATAAACACCGCCAGCAGGACAAACAGCATCATGCCGTAAAGACCAGAACCGACACCGCCGAACACCACTTCACCAATTTGCATTAGCCACATCGGCACCATGCCGCCGAGAGCGGTAAACGAATCATGCATCGCAATCACCGCGCCACAGGACGCCGCCGTAGTCACGACCGCAAACAGGCTACTGACCAGCACGCCGAAACGGCTCTCTTTACCTTCCATATTGATGCTGCTGTCTGCGCCGAGCGCCAGCAGATGAGGATTACCCTGAACTTCTGCCCACATAACCACGCCTACGCAGATGACAAAAATCACTGACATCGCCCACAGCAACATGCGCCCCTGGCGGCGATCGCCCGTCACTTCACCAAAGGCAAAGCACAGAGCTGTTGGGATCAAGAAGATCGCCAGCATCTGCACGAAGTTGGTCAGTGCGGTTGGGTTTTCAAACGGATGCGACGAGTTGGCATTAAAGAAGCCACCGCCGTTAGTACCGAGCATCTTGATCGCTTCCTGAGAAGCTACTGGTCCCATGGGTAACAGCTGTTGCGCTCCTTCAACGGTATTCACTGCCTGATAGGGCAGAAAGTTTTGCAGCGCACCTTGTTGAATAAAAAACAGTGCGATCAACAACGCCACAGGGACTAGCACCCATAACGTGATGCGTAGCAGATCGACCCAGGCATTCCCGAGTGTGCTCATGCTCTGGCGAGTAAACGCACGGATGAAGGCAAAAATCACCGCAATCCCGCTGGCGGCAGAAAGAAAGTTTTGTACCGTTAAGCCTGCCATCTGGCTGAAATAGCTCAACGTGGTTTCACCGCTATAAGATTGCCAGTTGGTATTCGTGACAAAGCTGACGGCGGTATTCAGCGCCAGATCCCACGACAGCCCCGGCAACTGCTGTGGATTAAGCGGCAGATAGTGCTGACCGAGCAACATAAAAAACAGCACCGCCAGCCCCAGCATGTTCAGGCCGAGAATGGCACAAAGATATTGCTTCCAGTTCATCTCATGGTCAGAGACGCCAGGTAAACGAAAGAGTATACGTTCAACGCCCGCTGTACCTGGAAGAGGAATGTCATTAATCAGCCGCGCCAGCCCGCTGCCTAAAGGACGCGCCAGCACCATTAATACCAGTAAAAACGTGGCAATCAGTAAGAACCCTTGCGCAGCCATCAGAACGCCTCCGCATTGATCAGGGCATAAACCAAATAACCCAGTAATAAAAACACCAGCAACACGCCGGCTATCACGCCTGCACTCACAGTGCACCTCCAGTGGCCTAAAAGTGATACCGGAAGAGTAGAATTCTGGCTGCAAAGATTTCGCAAAAATCTGCGGGCGGGGTGTAAAAAAAGTATAAAAATGGCAAAAGCCATGGTTTAACTAATGTTTAGCATTAATTTAACTTTTATGCAACTTAATTACAGAGTGAATGTAAATAAACCATCAATAAGCAAAAATAAGTGGTCGGATGAGTAGTAAAATTACACAAAAGGCGGTACTATTTTCATCAGATAAACAAATTCATTTTTCCGGTGCTATTCACCGGGTAGATACAAAAGGGGGAGAAAAGTATGGAACTCTACAGAGAATATCCTGCATGGCTTATCTTTTTACGCCGTACATATGCGGTTGCAGCGGGCGTTCTGGCGCTGCCTTTCATGCTTTTCTGGAAAGACCGCGCCCGCTTTTACAGCTACCTGCACCGCGTCTGGTCGAAAACCAGCGATAAACCGGTTTGGATGGAACAGGCCGAAAAGGCAACCGGTGATTTTTACTGATTGCCGAGTTTTGAATACATTGAAAACCGCTAGTGGAGATGCTGGCGGTTTTTTTATTAGGAAGATGTTCAGGTAAATATTTAGATATGGTATTACCCAGCTGAAATATATTCAGGAAAAATATATAAATATTTTCCTAATTGTTTCTATCTGATGGATATCTCACTTAAGGCTTTCTTATAAATCTGTAGGGTTTTGCCTGTCAGCGGACAAATAACCCGATAAAACAAGGATGAGAAATGAGCGGAAAACCGGCAGCGCGTCAGGGCGACATGACGCAGTATGGCGGTAGCATTGTTCAGGGTTCAGCCGGGGTGCGCATTGGTGCCCCCACCGGCGTGGCCTGTTCGGTGTGCCCCGGCGGGGTGACGTCCGGCCATCCGGTCAATCCGCTGCTCGGTGCAAAGGTCCTTCCCGGTGAAACCGACATCGCCCTGCCCGGCCCGCTG
>NZ_MIIV01000054.1:0-10823 GCF_001743015.1 Shigella sp. FC1567 | reverse complement strand
CCCATAATGCGTGCACTGGCGCGACATCCGACGCCATTCATGGCCATATCAATGATTTTCTGGTGCGTACCGGGCTGAGAGGCGGTGTAAGTGAACTGTAGTTGCCATGTTTTACGGCAATGAGAGCAGAGATAGCGCTGATGTCCGGCAGTGCTTTTGCCGTTACGCACCACGCCTTCAGTAGCGGAGCAGGAAGGACATCTGATGGAAATGGAAGCCACGCAAGCACCTTAAAATCACCATCATACACTAAATCAATAAGTTGGCAGCATTACCAATAGTTGGTTATAAATACGTCTTTAGTTCATCAGCACTAAAACTCAGGCTTTGGCTGATTACATTTATAGCAGCATAATATGTTTCTACAGTTTTATAATGATTATGATGAATGGCTATATGAACAGCTGACATGTTGTCATGATTTTTAGCGGCCAACAGTGTGAATAACTGACGTTGACTAAAAGAATATTTTTTTGCAAAAATATTCAGCGTCGATATATAAGATAACACGACGTCTTCATTACCCTTGCTCATGGCGATGTATAATACAGGGGTTCCATGTGCTGTAGCGCCTTTTAATAAATCCATGATGTTAGCTTTGCTCAACTTGTATTTAAAGGCGATGCCATTAATTTTAGAGAGGAACCGTGTGACACACAAAGGGTGATTATTTTCCATTGCAGCAAACAACCCTAGTTCACCATCACGTGTTTTCATTGCTAAAATATCCATCACTATTTTTTTGTTTAAAAGCTCTTGTGCTATTGGAGTGGTTAATGCATTCAGAAAGATATCGATTGTTTCATCGAACCCATACAACATGGAGATATAGAGCCCAGGTGTTTCGTTAGCACTTTTAGTTTGCAGTAATTTAACCAGATTATCTTCATGAATGATATGATTGTATATCAGTGACTGAATTTCTTGCATAAATATTTTTACGTTGTCAGTATGTCCGTTCATCATAGCCAGAAATAAAGCAGGTGTACCAACGCTATTCTGCGCAGTTATTATTTCAATGATTTCTTTTTCAGGGAGTATGGGCAACTGTTTGAATAATGTAATAAGCTGTTGAGTCTGGCCTGTGGCCATTATTAACAACATTGCCGATGGATGTATAGGGGCAAATGGCATTCGTGATGCAA
The DNA here is from genome assembly GCF_001743015.1 of Shigella sp. FC1567. Classification (NCBI taxonomy): domain Bacteria; kingdom Pseudomonadati; phylum Pseudomonadota; class Gammaproteobacteria; order Enterobacterales; family Enterobacteriaceae; genus Shigella; species Shigella sp. FC1567. The sequence goes on along the minus strand of NZ_MIIV01000054.1, from coordinate 9,678 downwards.
TACCCGCGAAAATAGCCCCTGGAACTCCCACAGGTAATAGGGGCAGAATAGCAATTGCACAGTTGCGAACATACCTATCAGCCCAGGTCTGAGCATCGGGACCTGAACTGATGAACTTATCAAGCGAAAGAAAGCCCCGTGCTGTCCTGTGGGTGCCTCTGACGGCAACGTTGGTATCGTTCGGGTCGTAGACGGACACTACATAGTTTAATTGTCCATACACTAACTGCTTTATTCGTAGCCTTACTGACAAAGTATGATTGTCTATATATAAAATCGCGGACATATGACTGACATTGTTTGCCATCATTCGACAAAAGAAAATATCTAAAGCGAAGCCAAAATCCTTACTCGCGATAACGCGACTCCCTGCAGGAGGATGGCGAAGTAATGCTCTGAACTCCGCATCCCGGACTAAGGGGACATGCTGCTGTATGGATTCAACGGAGGAGTAATGTTTAATCAGGTTGACTTTGCCTTTTCCATTTCTCAATGAATCAAGGGCGTATTGCAATGACAGATGGCGACAAAAAATAGCGTCAGAAGGAGATTGCAAAAAACATGCACTACCATTGAGATTTACTGTTGGTTGTATAGTTTTTTCTCTATGGATTTTTTTAGACAGTTTCATACAATGGTTACGATCTTCGGCAGTTAACTGTTCCTGCTCAATATAATCCAGTATGCTTCACAAATGGTTAGCCTTAATAGGCGTGGTTTCCAGAAATAAGGGAATGATTTCTTTTTTATAGTGTAATGTAATAAGTATATTTTCTGCATGGATGGGTGAAGTGGCAAAGTTAATGATAAAAAGGGCAGTGGAGTAACAATTTTGTGATATTTTTCGACAGTTTGCGGTAAATTCCTGAGTAATACAGTATGACAGCATCGAACTTAAGTCAGAGGTATCAAGTAGGGTGATGAGTTGGCGCGCAAATTGATTAATAAGCTCTGATGAAGGCGTTGGTATGTCGCTATCGATGTGCAATCTATGAGGAGACTTATAATGAGTTCTGATAATGATATCGTTTTGACTCATAATCTATTCACCTTATATATACTGGAGGTTTTGAGGATGATGATTAATTATTATCGCCAGAACGAAATGTGCACGAAAAATTGCTATAAGAATTGTGTCACTTTTATCATTGTGATATGACCACTTCGTCATTAATCTCATGATCGTTTAAATACTACCGCCAAATCACGCAACGAACTTTGCTGGATTCAGTTTATGCTGCTGTAAATCCGCTCGCAGTAAACCTTTCAGACGCACCGTGATGTTATCAGTGGTTCTTTAAGCGTTTTGCTGGTGTACTCACTACAAACGAATTGCGAATCGAATCAATGTGAAACGGAAAGGTACAATCTCCCTTTTTTTAGTGTTAACATCGTTCAACCGGGTGGAAGGTGAGAGGTTAATGTCTTTCATTTGTGTACCTGATTGCGAACCAATTTAGCATTTGTTGGCTAGATGGTTTCGCAATGAACTGTTAATAAACAAATTTTTCTTTGTATGTGATCTTTCGTGTGGGTCACCACTGCAAATAAGGATATAAAATGCCTGTTATAACTCTTCCTGATGGCAGCCAACGCCATTACGACCACGCTGTAAGCCCCATGGATGTTGCGCTGGACATTGGTCCAGGTCTGGCGAAAGCCTGTATCGCAGGGCGCGTTAATGGCGAACTGGTTGATGCTTGCGATCTGATTGAAAACGACGCACAACTGTCGATCATTACCGCCAAAGACGAAGAAGGTCTGGAGATCATTCGTCACTCCTGTGCGCACCTGTTAGGGCATGCGATTAAACAACTTTGGCCGCATACCAAAATGGCAATCGGCCCGGTTATTGACAACGGTTTTTATTACGACGTTGATCTTGACCGCACGTTAACCCAGGAAGATGTCGAAGCACTCGAGAAGCGGATGCATGAGCTTGCTGAGAAAAACTACGACGTCATTAAGAAGAAAGTCAGCTGGCACGCAGCGCGTGAAACTTTCGCCAACCGTGGGGAGAGCTACAAAGTCTCCATTCTTGACGAAAACATCGCCCATGATGACAAGCCAGGTCTGTACTTCCATGAAGAATATGTCGATATGTGCCGCGGTCCGCACGTACCGAACATGCGTTTCTGCCATCATTTCAAACTAATGAAAACGGCAGGGGCTTACTGGCGTGGCGACAGCAACAACAAAATGTTGCAACGTATTTACGGTACGGCGTGGGCAGACAAAAAAGCACTTAACGCTTACCTGCAGCGCCTGGAAGAAGCCGCGAAACGCGACCACCGTAAAATCGGTAAACAGCTCGACCTGTACCATATGCAGGAAGAAGCGCCGGGTATGGTATTCTGGCACAACGACGGCTGGACCATCTTCCGTGAACTGGAAGTGTTTGTTCGTTCTAAACTGAAAGAGTACCAGTATCAGGAAGTTAAAGGTCCGTTCATGATGGACCGTGTCCTGTGGGAAAAAACCGGTCACTGGGACAACTACAAAGATGCAATGTTCACCACATCTTCTGAGAACCGTGAATACTGCATTAAGCCGATGAACTGCCCGGGTCACGTACAAATTTTCAACCAGGGGCTGAAGTCTTATCGCGATCTGCCGCTGCGTATGGCCGAGTTTGGTAGCTGCCACCGTAACGAGCCGTCAGGTTCGCTGCATGGCCTGATGCGCGTGCGTGGATTTACCCAAGATGACGCGCATATCTTCTGTACTGAAGAACAAATTCGCGATGAAGTTAACGGATGTATCCGTTTAGTCTATGATATGTACAGCACTTTTGGCTTCGAGAAGATCGTCGTCAAACTCTCCACTCGTCCTGAAAAACGTATTGGCAGCGACGAAATGTGGGATCGTGCTGAGGCGGACCTGGCGGTTGCGCTGGAAGAAAACAACATCCCGTTTGAATATCAACTGGGTGAAGGCGCTTTCTACGGTCCGAAAATTGAATTTACCCTGTATGACTGCCTCGATCGTGCATGGCAGTGCGGTACAGTACAGCTGGACTTCTCCTTGCCGTCTCGTCTGAGCGCCTCCTATGTGGGCGAAGACAACGAGCGTAAGGTACCGGTAATGATTCACCGCGCAATTCTGGGGTCGATGGAACGTTTCATCGGTATCCTGACCGAAGAATTCGCTGGTTTCTTCCCGACCTGGCTTGCGCCAGTTCAGGTTGTTATCATGAATATTACCGATTCACAGTCTGAATACGTTAACGAATTGACGCAAAAACTATCAAATGCGGGCATTCGTGTTAAAGCAGACTTGAGAAATGAGAAGATTGGCTTTAAAATCCGCGAGCACACTTTGCGTCGCGTCCCATATATGCTGGTCTGTGGTGATAAAGAGGTGGAATCAGGCAAAGTTGCCGTTCGCACCCGCCGTGGTAAAGACCTGGGAAGCATGGACGTAAATGAAGTGATCGAGAAGTTGCAACAAGAGATTCGCAGCCGCAGTCTTAAACAATTGGAGGAATAAGGTATTAAAGGCGGAAAACGAGTTCAAACGGCGCGCCCTAACCGTATCAATGGCGAAATTCGCGCCCAGGAAGTTCGCTTAACAGGTCTGGAAGGCGAGCAGCTTGGTATTGTGAGTCTGAGAGAAGCTCTGGAGAAAGCAGAAGAAGCCGGAGTAGACTTAGTCGAGATCAGCCCTAACGCCGAGCCGCCGGTTTGTCGTATAATGGATTACGGCAAATTCCTCTATGAAAAGAGCAAGTCTTCTAAGGAACAGAAGAAAAAGCAAAGAGTTATCCAGGTTAAGGAAATTAAATTCCGTCCTGGTACAGATGAAGGCGACTATCAGGTAAAACTCCGCAGCCTGATTCGCTTTCTCGAAGAGGGTGATAAAGCCAAAATCACGCTGCGTTTCCGCGGTCGTGAGATGGCGCACCAGCAAATCGGTATGGAAGTGCTTAATCGCGTGAAAGACGATTTGCAAGAACTGGCAGTGGTCGAATCCTTCCCAACGAAGATCGAAGGCCGCCAGATGATCATGGTGCTCGCTCCTAAGAAGAAACAGTAAGGCCTTCAAGTAGCACTGTCTGTGGAGCCTTCGGGCTTCACAGGCTTTGTTCGCCTTTGTTTCGTTTATTAACAATGCGAAGTGGAAGTTATTAAAATGCCAAAAATTAAGACCGTACGCGGTGCTGCTAAGCGCTTCAAAAAAACCGGTAAAGGTGGTTTTAAGCACAAGCACGCTAACCTGCGTCACATTCTGACCAAAAAAGCGACCAAACGTAAACGTCACCTGCGTCCGAAAGCCATGGTTTCCAAAGGCGATCTGGGCCTGGTAATCGCGTGCCTGCCGTACGCATAAGCCGTTAACGTTTTTAACTTTTTAATTAGAATATAGATACAGGAGAGCACATATGGCTCGCGTAAAACGTGGTGTTATTGCACGCGCACGTCACAAGAAAATTTTGAAACAAGCTAAAGGCTACTACGGTGCGCGTTCTCGCGTATACCGCGTTGCCTTCCAGGCTGTTATCAAAGCTGGTCAGTATGCTTACCGTGACCGTCGTCAACGTAAGCGTCAGTTCCGTCAACTGTGGATTGCACGTATCAACGCAGCAGCACGTCAGAACGGTATTTCTTACAGCAAATTCATCAATGGCCTGAAAAAAGCCTCTGTTGAAATCGACCGTAAGATCCTGGCTGATATCGCAGTATTCGACAAAGTAGCGTTCACCGCTCTGGTTGAAAAAGCGAAAGCAGCTCTGGCATAAGCCAGTTGAAAGAGGGAGCTAGTCTCCCTCTTTTCGTTTCAACGCCATCAAAACATTGACTTTTATCGCCGTAGCCTTTTCAATAAAGGTCTTTTGAAGAGTACCAAAAGGTAACGCAAGCAATGAATGCTGCTATTTTCCGCTTCTTTTTTTACTTTAGCACCTGAATCCAGGAGGCTAGCGCGTGAGAAGAGAAACGGAAAACAGCGCCTGAAAGCCTCCCAGTGGAGGCTTTTTTTGTATGCGCGTTTTGAAAAATAAAAAGCCAGTCTATCAGGCGTAATTGTCGCAGCCAGTCTGGATACGGCCAGCGCGGAGAAACCGGAGCGTATTTAAGTACGTGAGAATTTCGAGCACTGCCCGGGACCAAAATGGCAAGTAAAATAGCCTGATGGGATAGGCTCTAAGTCCAACGAACCAGTGTCACCACTGACACAATGAGGAAAACCATGTCACATCTCGCAGAACTGGTTGCCAGTGCGAAGGCGGCCATTAGCCAGGCGTCAGATGTTGCCGCGTTAGATAATGTGCGCGTCGAATATTTGGGTAAAAAAGGGCACTTAACCCTTCAGATGACGACCCTGCGTGAGCTGCCGCCAGAAGAGCGTCCGGCAGCTGGTGCGGTTATCAACGAAGCGAAAGAGCAGGTTCAGCAGGCGCTGAATGCGCGTAAAGCGGAACTGGAAAGCGCAGCGCTGAATGCGCGTCTGGCGGCGGAAACGATTGATGTCTCCCTGCCAGGTCGTCGCATTGAAAACGGCGGTCTGCATCCGGTTACCCGTACCATCGACCGTATCGAAAGTTTCTTCGGTGAGCTTGGCTTTACCGTGGCAACCGGGCCGGAAATCGAAGACGATTATCATAACTTCGATGCTCTGAACATTCCTGGTCACCACCCGGCGCGCGCTGACCACGACACTTTCTGGTTTGACACTACCCGCCTGCTGCGTACCCAGACCTCTGGCGTACAGATCCGCACCATGAAAGCCCAGCAGCCACCGATTCGTATCATCGCGCCTGGCCGCGTTTATCGTAACGACTACGACCAGACTCACACGCCGATGTTCCATCAGATGGAAGGTCTGATTGTTGATACCAACATCAGCTTTACCAACCTGAAAGGCACTCTGCACGATTTCCTGCGTAACTTCTTTGAGGAAGATTTGCAGATTCGCTTCCGTCCTTCCTACTTCCCGTTCACCGAGCCTTCTGCAGAAGTTGACGTCATGGGTAAAAACGGTAAATGGCTGGAAGTGCTGGGTTGCGGGATGGTGCATCCGAACGTGCTGCGTAACGTTGGCATCGACCCGGAAGTTTACTCTGGTTTCGCCTTCGGGATGGGGATGGAGCGTCTGACTATGTTGCGTTACGGCGTCACCGACCTGCGTTCATTCTTCGAAAACGATCTGCGTTTCCTCAAACAGTTTAAATAAGGCAGGAATAGATTATGAAATTCAGTGAACTGTGGTTACGCGAATGGGTGAACCCGGCGATTGATAGCGATGCGCTGGCGAATCAAATCACTATGGCGGGCCTGGAAGTTGACGGTGTAGAACCGGTTGCCGGTAGCTTCCACGGCGTGGTCGTTGGTGAAGTGGTTGAGTGTGCGCAGCATCCGAACGCTGACAAACTGCGTGTGACAAAAGTGAATGTCGGCGGCGATCGCCTGCTGGACATCGTCTGTGGTGCGCCAAACTGCCGTCAGGGCCTGCGTGTGGCGGTAGCTACCATTGGTGCTGTTCTGCCGGGTGATTTCAAAATTAAAGCGGCGAAACTGCGTGGCGAACCGTCTGAAGGGATGCTGTGCTCCTTCTCTGAACTGGGAATTTCTGACGATCACAGCGGCATTATCGAACTGCCTGCAGATGCGCCGATTGGCACTGACATCCGCGAATACCTGAAACTCGATGACAACACCATCGAAATCAGCGTAACGCCAAACCGTGCCGACTGCTTAGGTATCATTGGTGTTGCGCGTGACGTTGCCGTGCTGAATCAGCTGCCGCTGGTTGAACCGGAAATCGTTCCGGTTGGTGCGACCATCGACGACACGTTGCCGATTACAGTCGAAGCGCCTGAAGCCTGCCCGCGCTATCTTGGCCGTGTGGTAAAAGGCATTAACGTTAAAGCGCCAACTCCGCTGTGGATGAAAGAAAAACTGCGTCGTTGCGGGATCCGTTCTATCGATGCAGTTGTTGACGTCACCAACTATGTACTGCTCGAACTGGGCCAGCCGATGCACGCTTTCGATAAAGATCGCATTGAAGGCGGCATTGTGGTGCGGATGGCAAAAGAGGGCGAAACGCTGGTGCTGCTTGATGGCACTGAAGCGAAGCTGAATGCTGACACTCTGGTCATCGCCGACCACAACAAGGCGCTGGCGATGGGCGGCATCTTTGGTGGCGAACACTCTGGCGTGAATGACGAAACGCAAAACGTCTTGCTGGAATGCGCTTTCTTCAGCCCGCTGTCTATCACCGGTCGTGCTCGTCGTCATGGCCTGCATACTGATGCGTCTCACCGTTATGAGCGTGGCGTTGATCCGGCACTGCAGCACAAAGCGATGGAACGTGCGACCCGTCTGCTGATCGACATCTGCGGTGGTGAGGCTGGTCCGGTAATTGATATCACCAACGAAGCAACGCTGCCGAAGCGTGCAACCATCACTTTACGTCGTAGCAAACTGGATTGCCTGATCGGCCATCATATTGCTGATGAACAGGTAACTGACATTCTGCGTCGTCTCGGCTGCGAAGTGACCGAAGGCAAAGACGAGTGGCAGGCAGTTGCGCCGAGCTGGCGTTTCGATATGGAGATTGAAGAAGATCTGGTCGAAGAAGTCGCGCGTGTTTACGGCTACAACAACATCCCGGATGAGCCGGTACAGGCAAGCCTGATTATGGGTACTCACCGTGAAGCTGACCTGTCGCTCAAGCGCGTGAAAACGCTGCTCAACGACAAAGGCTATCAGGAAGTGATCACCTACAGCTTCGTTGATCCGAAAGTGCAGCAGATGATCCATCCAGGCGTTGAAGCCTTACTGCTGCCAAGCCCGATCTCTGTTGAAATGTCAGCAATGCGTCTTTCTCTGTGGACCGGCCTGCTGGCAACCGTGGTGTACAACCAGAACCGTCAGCAGAACCGTGTGCGCATTTTCGAAAGCGGTCTGCGTTTCGTACCAGATACTCAGGCACCGTTGGGCATTCGTCAGGATCTGATGTTAGCCGGTGTGATTTGCGGTAACCGTTACGAAGAGCACTGGAACCTGGCAAAAGAGACCGTTGATTTCTATGATTTGAAAGGCGATCTTGAATCCGTTCTCGACCTGACCGGTAAACTGAATGAGGTTGAGTTCCGTGCAGAAGCGAATCCGGCACTGCATCCGGGGCAATCCGCAGCGATTTATCTGAAAGGGGAACGTATTGGTTTTGTTGGAGTTGTTCATCCTGAACTGGAACGTAAACTGGATCTTAACGGTCGCACTCTGGTGTTCGAACTGGAGTGGAACAAGCTCGCAGACCGCGTGGTGCCTCAGGCGCGCGAGATTTCTCGCTTCCCGGCGAACCGTCGTGACATCGCGGTGGTGGTCGCAGAAAACGTTCCCGCAGCGGATATTTTATCCGAATGTAAGAAAGTTGGCGTAAATCAGGTAGTTGGCGTAAACTTATTTGACGTGTACCGCGGTAAGGGTGTTGCGGAGGGGTATAAGAGCCTCGCCATAAGCCTGATCCTGCAAGATACCAGCCGTACACTCGAAGAAGAGGAGATTGCCGCTACCGTCGCCAAATGTGTAGAGGCATTAAAAGAGCGATTCCAGGCATCATTGAGGGATTGAACCTATGGCGCTTACAAAAGCTGAAATGTCAGAATATCTGTTTGATAAGCTTGGGCTTAGCAAGCGGGATGCCAAAGAACTGGTTGAACTGTTTTTCGAAGAGATCCGTCGCGCTCTGGAAAACGGCGAACAGGTGAAACTCTCTGGTTTTGGTAACTTCGATCTGCGTGATAAGAATCAACGCCCGGGACGTAACCCGAAAACGGGCGAGGATATTCCCATTACAGCACGGCGCGTGGTGACCTTCAGACCCGGGCAGAAGTTAAAAAGCCGGGTCGAAAACGCTTCGCCCAAAGACGAGTAATCTGATCTAACTAAAAAGCCGCTCTGCGGCCTTTTTTCTTTCAATAACTAATTGATTTATAATGTTTTATATCTCTTCGTTCCACGATGCGTCCACATTTAGTGGGGGGAGGGGAGTAAGCCCGCTACATTGTGGGCTTTGTCTTATAGTCTGATCACTGTTTCAAGTCGGTGAGGACACCAAAAAGAACCCCCGCAGTTTTTACGCTGCGGGTTTGTTGTTCATGTCTGTGAGATAGGGTGCCTTATCGACCTTACCCTGGCAACCGATTGACGGGGGATTGCTCCCCCGTCGCGGTTTCCTTACTGCTTACACTGTAAGAACGCCGCAAACTCCGCTCCCCAGAAGCTCATCCGTATTTCGCACAGCGAACCGTGCAGCATCCAGATGATGAGGATTGCCGTCACGCAGAACGTGATGGCCGTAAGCGATTTTTGCGACATAGCGCTTGCTCCTTTTTCGGGGAGGCGCTAACCTATCACTTGCTTAGGGTAGACGGTTAGGGCCTCGGTTAAACAAAAATGTTTTCCGGGGCCTTTCCACATCTGGCCTTCAGGTATTCCCTCCGACCATCAGCCGAAAGGCACCCGCGCGTAATCTATCGCTTTTTTGTTACTCCGGCAATTCTGCTCGTTAATTCTGAGGTAAGGGCAAACTCATCTGATTGTTTCCTCTGTGTGAAGTTGGCAGTTCATGCCACGGTAGACTGGCCCCCTGAATCTCCAGACAACCAGTATCACTTAAATAAGTGATAGTCTTAATACTAGTTTTTAGACTAGTCATTGGAGTACAGATGATTGA
>NZ_MIIV01000053.1:0-10847 GCF_001743015.1 Shigella sp. FC1567 | reverse complement strand
TGGCTGTTTTACGCGTATGACAGGATACGGAGGACGGTTGTGGCGCACGTCTTCGGTGAACGCACTCTGGCCACACTGGAGCGTCTTCTGAGCCTGCTGTCGGCCTTTGAGGTCGTGGTATGGATGACGGATGGCTGGCCGCTGTATGAATCACGCCTGAAGGGAAAGCTGCACGTTATCAGCAAGCGTTACACTCAGCGCATTGAGCGACATAATCTGAATCTGAGACAACATCTGGCAAGGCTGGGACGGAAGTCACTGTCGTTCTCAAAATCGGTGGAGCTGCATGACAAGGTCATCGGGCATTATCTGAACATAAAACACTATCAGTAAGTTGGAGTCATTACCGATCCGCTGGGCTTAATTGATAAACCTGCTCCAGTATTCAATCGAGACCTAAATTCAGATCCGTATTATCTTGCCGTAAATAATTGTTATTCATATGCTCTAAATAGGTATGGAAACCCTGGGAGTAGGATTTTTGGCGGCGGAGGATTACAACCTGGAGAATTATCTGGAAAAGAGTTTTCTAAACTCACTTGCGGTAGTATTTTTGAAGCGTCAAAAAATGATGGTGCCAAGGATTTAGATAATGGGAGTTGTCCATCTGGTTACCATAAAGCTCAATTGTTTATTCGTCCTCACAATTTTATAGGCATGGGAGGGGATTATCACTGGTATCGTCAGGATGCAAATGGCGAATGGTCTGACAAACAAGGAGTGGGAGCAATTAGATTTAGAGGAAAAGATCCCTTCCCCCCAATAGATTATCCTGAAAAGTGTGGAACGATATTTTTACCAAACTAAGTATTGCCATTTTGTTAGCATTTTCTGCATATGTTCATGCGGAAACATCAGCTCCAATATTTTTTGAAGATGTTGGCAGTATAGACTCTTGGTTTTCAATTAAATACCAAAAATATGAAAACGTGAAGGATGAACAATACCCAGAAATTCTGATTTATTATGGTGTTAAAGGTTCAGGAATAAATAGAGTTGATGGGTGGTTTTTCTCATGTGCAAAGGCTGGGAGAACTTGTAGTCTAATTTTCATGGCTGACTTTGGTGAAAGCCGCTATTTTAAACCTGCAAAAATAGCTATGAATAAGAATAATTTGATTATAAGGACGAGTGATGTAGAAATAGCATTTAAGATAACGAAATAAATATTTGTTTTAACAGTGTTTATGTTTTTTAAAGAGAGAAAATGGAGTGCGATTGTTAGTTTGAAATACAATTAATAGTGAGGTAATTAAGCTTTGAGAACTGTTATTTTCTAAAAATAAAAAATACAAAAAATGAATGCAGCTCGGGAAATAGTAGAATAATTCTCGCTCAGATGAAGTTGATAATATTTTTACCAACAAAATACTTCCCCGCAAAAACTCTGCCCCATAAAATTCATTTACCATCGTCTACACTTACTCCTTTATACCGTTCAGGAGCAGTAATGAATCTACAACGATTTGATGACAGCACCCTAATCCGTATCTTTGCCCTTCATGAGTTACATCGACTGAAAGAACATGGCTTAACGCGCGGGGCGCTTCTCGATTATCACAGCCGCTATAAACTCGTCTTTCTGGCGCATTCTCAGCCGGAGTACCGCAAACTTGGCCCGTTCGTGGCTGATATTCACCAGTGGCAAAATCTGGATGACTATTACAACCAGTACCGCCAACGCGTAGTTGTTTTGCTTTCTCACCCCGCCAACCCGCGCGATCACACCAATGTTTTGATGCACGTTCAGGGTTATTTTCGCCCGCATATTGATTCCACAGAACGCCAGCAGCTGGCTGCGCTTATCGACAGTTATCGCCGTGGCGAGCAACCACTTCTTGCGCCGCTGATGCGTATCAAACACTATATGGCGCTTTATCCTGACGCCTGGCTTTCAGGGCAGCGTTATTTCGAACTTTGGCCGCGTGTGATTAACTTGCGCCATTCAGGAGTTTTATGACTACCCATCTGGTCTGGTTTCGCCAGGATTTACGTTTGCACGATAATCTCGCACTGGCTGCCGCCTGCAGCAATTCGTCTGCACGCGTGCTGGCGTTGTATATCGCTACACCACGCCAGTGGGCGACGCATAACATGTCGCCGCGTCAGGCTGAACTTATCAATGCTCAACTGAATGGGCTACAAATAGCGCTTGCGGAAAAAGGTATTCCTTTATTGTTCCGTGAAGTGGATGACTTTGTCGCCAGTGTCGAAATAGTTAAACAGGTGTGCGCGGAAAACAGCGTTACCCACCTGTTTTATAACTATCAGTATGAAGTGAATGAGCGGGCGCGGGATGTGGAAGTTGAAAGAGCGCTGCGTAACGTGGTGTGTGAAGGATTTGATGACAGCGTGATCCTGCCGCCTGGCGCGGTGATGACCGGTAATCACGAGATGTACAAAGTCTTTACGCCTTTTAAGAATGCCTGGCTGAAACGGCTGCGGGAAGGGATGCCGGAGTGCGTCGCTGCGCCAAAAGTTCGTAGTAGCGGATCGATAGAGCCCTCGCCATCCATTACGCTGAATTATCCTCGTCAGTCTTTCGATACTGCGCATTTCCCGGTGGAAGAAAAAGCGGCGATTGCGCAATTACGCCAGTTTTGCCAGAACGGTGCCGGAGAATATGAGCAACAACGAGATTTTCCGGCAGTGGAAGGCACCAGTCGTTTGTCCGCCAGCCTGGCAACGGGCGGGTTATCGCCTCGCCAGTGTTTGCATCGCTTGTTGGCGGAACAGCCGCAGGCGCTGGACGGTGGGGCCGGTAGTGTCTGGCTTAGTGAGCTGATCTGGCGCGAGTTCTACCGTCATCTGATGACGTATTACCCCTCGTTGTGTAAACATTGTCCGTTTATTGCCTGGACGGATCGTGTGCAGTGGCAGAGCAATCCCGCACATTTACAGGCCTGGCAGGAAGGCAAAACGGGATACCCGATTGTCGATGCTGCCATGCGTCAGCTTAACAGCACTGGCTGGATGCATAACCGGCTACGGATGATTACAGCCAGTTTTCTGGTGAAAGATTTGTTGATCGACTGGCGCGAAGGCGAGCGATATTTCATGTCGCAGCTGATTGATGGTGATTTGGCAGCCAATAACGGTGGCTGGCAGTGGGCCGCTTCAACCGGAACCGATGCAGCGCCGTATTTTCGTATTTTCAACCCGACAACCCAGGGCGAGAAATTTGACCGTGAGGGCGAGTTTATTCGTCGATGGTTACCGGAGCTGCGCGATGTACCAGGGAAAGCGGTGCATGAGCCGTGGAAGTGGGCGCAGAAAGCAGGTGTGATGCTGGATTATCCGCAACCGATAGTTGATCACAAAGAGGCAAGGCTGCGAACGCTGGCAGCGTACGAAGAAGCGAGGAAAGGAGCCTGATAAAACGCAGCGAGCGTTTTATCAGGTATGGTGCTGGCCTATTATGACTCCAGCGCCAGCGCGCGGTTTCTGAATTTCAGCGCCTGATACAGCCAAATCATCAGTACCAGTCCTACACACGCCAGTGCGCCCCAGGTAATTTGATCAAATACTTCAATATATGCATTGATGGAGTAGTTGATCGCCCCGGAAGCATCAAACGAAGCCTGCGATGTCTGATCGGCAATCACGCCCGCGAGATAGTTCGCAATCGCGCCGGAAAGCAGCATATAAATGCCGGTTAATACGCCGGTCACACCGGGGATTTCAATGCGCGTAATTTGCGACATGGCAACCGGGTCGATAAACAGTTCCGCAAAGCCCATCACCGCCAGGCCTAATACCATCAGTGGCAGAGAAGAGTGACCATACATTGCGGACCAGCGGGCGCTTAAGGTCAGAATGCAGAACCCGGCGCTCATCAGGCCGAGACCAAGAGCAAATTTTCCCCAGATGCGCACGGTACGATTACCTGCGACGCTTTCTTTAACCACCCACGCCAGGAACACACCGCACAGCATAACTGCGAAGGCATTAATCGACTGGAACATAGCAGTCGGAACGGTATAACCAAACATATCGCGGTTAACGAAGCGGTCGATATAAAGGCTAATCGAGCTGCCGCCCTGTTGTGCGAAGGCCCAGAACAACATACTGAAGAAGGTGAGCGTCACAATCAGCCCCAGCTCCTTACGCTGTTTCTGGTTTTCTGCTTTGCGATAAATTTTTGCCAGTACACCCAGGCCAATAATAGTCGCGACAATTAAGGCGTATACCGACCACTCTTTCCAGAACAATACGGTAATCAGCGCAGGCGTTGCCACCAGCAGAACCAGCAGCCATCCCCAGTTAGGCAGGAGAAAGTTTGTCGCACGCAGTACTTTTTTATTAACGCCGCGGGTATGTGTGAAATGACGATTGCCACATAAGAAAATGACCAGACCCGCGATCATACCCACCGCCGCCAGGCCAAAGCCCATCGCCCAGCTGTACTCTTCCTGGGCGTAGCCACAGGCAATAGGTGCGATAATAGACCCCACGTTACCCGCTGCATACATCAGCGAGAAACTGCCATCACGACGCGGATCGGTTGGCTCATACAGCTCGCCGAGCAGGCAACTGACATTGGATTTAAACAGACCATAGCCACAAACAATTATCGCCAGGGACAGATAGAGGAATGACGGATGGATCTCACTGGCACCCAACACCACATGACCGATCGCCATCAATAACGCCCCCAGCATCACCGCCATGCGATTGCCGAGAACTTTATCCGCCAAAAAGCCACCGAGGATTGGCGTGACATACACCAGCGAACAGTAGGCGCTAAATAACTCGTAGGCGTGAGTATCGTTGTATTTTAGTTGATTGGTGAGATAGAGAATCAGCAGGGCACGCATGCCGTAAAAGCTAAAATATTCCCAGATTTGCAGCGCAACGACATAGTAAATAGCGCGCGGCTGTGATGCGTGTTTATTCATAATAATTCCACAATTGACGGCAACGTCACGTAATAGTTGCGCGGCGTGCTTGTGTTTCCTTAAAGTTAAAACTTTGATACAGATCTGATTATTTATGCAATATGCTGTCTGATTGCATAAATATACATTAGCTGAAGCGTGATGATATAAACAATTTGCGTCTTTTGGCGTCGGGTTTGTTTATTAATATGTCAAAAGATTGGCTATCGACGAACAGGCGAGGTAACGCTATGTTAACGGTGTAGCTATCAGAATACGGAAGGCGCGAAGATGAAAAACACCGAACTGGAACAACTGATTAACGAAAAACTGAACAGCGCGGCGATTAGTGATTACGCGCCGAATGGTTTGCAGGTGGAAGGCAAAGAGACGGTGCAAAAAATTGTTACCGGTGTCACCGCCAGCCAGGCTTTGCTCGATGAGGCAGTGCGTCTGGGCGCGGATGCGGTCATTGTGCATCATGGCTACTTCTGGAAAGGAGAGTCTCCGGTCATTCGCGGAATGAAGCGTAACCGTTTAAAAACGTTGCTGGCGAATGATATCAACCTGTATGGCTGGCATTTGCCGCTTGACGCACATCCTGAGCTGGGCAATAACGCACAGCTGGCGGCGTTACTGGGGATCACGGTCATGGGCGAAATTGAGCCGTTGGTGCCGTGGGGAGAGCTGACCATGCCTGTGCCGGGACTGGAACTAGCCTCCTGGATTGAAGCGCGTCTGGGACGTAAGCCGTTATGGTGTGGCGATACCGGACCTGAGGTGGTCCAGCGCGTCGCCTGGTGCACGGGCGGCGGGCAAAGTTTTATCGATAGCGCCGCGCGTTTTGGCGTGGATGCTTTTATTACTGGCGAAGTTTCTGAACAGACCATTCATTCAGCCCGCGAGCAGGGATTGCATTTTTATGCTGCAGGTCACCATGCCACTGAACGTGGTGGTATTCGCGCATTGAGCGAGTGGCTGAATGAAAATACCGATCTTGATGTGACCTTTATTGATATTCCTAATCCTGCATAACGAATAATCAGAGGGATCGAAAGTGCAACGAGCGCGTTGTTATCTGATAGGTGAAACGGCGGTAGTGCTGGAACTGGAACCGCCGGTGACGCTGGCTAGCCAGAAACGGATCTGGCGACTGGCGCAGCGTCTGGTGGATATGCCGAATGTGGTTGAAGCCATTCCCGGCATGAACAATATCACGGTGATTTTGCGTAATCCTGAGTCGCTGGCGCTGGATGCCATAGAGCTTTTGCAACGCTGGTGGGAGGAGAGCGAGGCCCTGGAACCTGAGTCTCGCTTTATTGAAATTCCGGTGGTTTACGGTGGTGCAGGCGGACCGGATTTGGCGGTGGTCGCGGCGCATTGCGGGTTGAGCGAAAAACAGGTTGTTGAATTGCACTCCTCCGTGGAATACGTGGTCTGGTTTTTAGGTTTTCAACCGGGCTTCCCGTATCTCGGGAGTTTGCCGGAACAACTACACACGCCACGGCGCGCTGAACCGCGCTTGCTCGTTCCGGCAGGTTCTGTCGGGATCGGCGGGCCGCAGACTGGTGTTTATCCGCTGGCAACGCCGGGTGGCTGGCAGTTGATTGGTCATACCTCACTCAGCCTGTTTGATCCGGCGCGTGACGAACCCATCTTATTACGTCCGGGAGACAGCGTGCGCTTTGTACCGCAGAAGGAGGGAGTATGCTGAAGATTATTCGTGCGGGCATGTATACCACTGTGCAGGATGGCGGTCGTCACGGTTTTCGCCAGTCGGGTATCAGCCACTGCGGCGCACTGGATATGCCTGCGTTACGCATTGCTAACCTGCTGGTGGGTAATGACGCCAATGCCCCCGCGCTGGAGATCACGCTCGGTCAGTTAACGGTTGAGTTCGAAACTGATGGGTGGTTTGCTCTGACGGGTGCCGGTTGCGAAGCGCGGCTGGATGATAACGCCGTCTGGACCGGCTGGCGCTTGCCGATGAAAGCAGGCCAGCGTTTAACGCTTAAACGCCCGCAGCACGGCATGCGCAGTTATCTGGCGGTCGCGGGTGGTATTGATGTTCCGCCGGTAATGGGGTCATGCAGCACCGATCTCAACGTGGGGATTGGCGGGCTGGAAGGCCGTTTACTGAAGGATGGTGACCGACTCCCGATTGGCAAATCGAAGCGTGATTTTATGGAAGCGCAGGGCGTTAAACAGCTGCTGTGGGGCAACCGCATTCGCGCCTTGCCGGGGCCGGAATATCATGAGTTCGATCGCGCCTCGCAGGATGCATTCTGGCGTTCGCCCTGGCAGCTTAGCCCGCAAAGTAACCGCATGGGCTATCGCTTACAGGGGCAAATTTTAAAACGCACCACCGATCGCGAACTGTTATCTCACGGTTTGTTACCGGGTGTGGTGCAGGTGCCGCATAACGGGCAGCCGATTGTGTTGATGAACGACGCACAGACCACCGGTGGTTACCCGCGTATTGCCTGTATCATTGAGGCTGATATGTACCATCTGGCGCAAATTCCGCTCGGTCAGCCGATTCATTTTGTCCAGTGTTCACTGGAAGAGGCACTGAAAGCGCGGCAAGATCAACAACGTTATTTCGAACAATTAGCGTGGCGGCTACACAATGAAAATTGACCTGAACGCCGATCTGGGCGAAGGCTGCGCCAGCGACGCAGAGCTATTAACGCTGGTTTCCTCTGCCAATATTGCTTGTGGATTTCATGCAGGCGATGCCCAAACCATGCAGGCTTGCGTGCGTGAAGCAATAAAAAATGGTGTCGCGATTGGCGCTCACCCGAGTTTTCCCGACAGGGAATTTTGGTCGCAGCGCCATGCAGCTGCCGCCAGAAACCGTTTACGCCCAGACGCTGTATCAAATTGGCGCGCTGGCAACGATTGCCGTGCGCAAGGCGGCGTAATGCGTCATGTCAAACCGCACGGCATGTTGTACAACCAGGCGGCGAAAGAAGCACAACTGGCAGACGCCATCGCCAGAGCGGTATACGCTTGCGATCCAG
This sequence comes from Shigella sp. FC1567, assembly GCF_001743015.1. NCBI lineage: Bacteria > Pseudomonadati > Pseudomonadota > Gammaproteobacteria > Enterobacterales > Enterobacteriaceae > Shigella > Shigella sp. FC1567. The sequence continues at coordinate 2,947 of NZ_MIIV01000053.1, read as the reverse complement.
CATTGGTTCTCGTTGGGCTGGCAGGAAGCGAGCTGATTCGTGCAGGCAAGCAATATGGCCTGACAACGCGCGAGGAAGTGTTTGCCGATCGCGGTTATCAGGCTGACGGCTCGCTGGTGCCGCGAAGTCAGCCAGGCGCGTTGATTGAAAACGAAGAACAGGCGCTGGCGCAAACGCTAGAGATGGTGCAACACGGCAGAGTCAAAAGTATCACCGGCGAATGGGCAACGGTCACGGCGCAAACAGTCTGCCTGCATGGCGACGGCGAGCACGCACTGGCGTTCGCCCGCCGACTACGCTCTACATTTGCCGAAAAGGAGATTGTTGTCGCAGCATAACCCCGATTAATAAAGAATGAAAAAAGGATATCACCATGCCTGAAGGCCCGGAGATCCGCCGTGCAGCGGATAACCTGGAGGCGGCGATCAAAGGCAAACCACTAACTGATGTCTGGTTTGCCTTCCCGCAGTTAAAAACTTATCAATCACAACTTATCGGTCAACACGTTACCCATGTGGGAACGCGTGGTAAGGCGTTGTTAACTCATTTTTCCAACGACTTAACGCTCTACAGCCATAATCAGCTTTACGGCGTCTGGCGCGTGGTTGATACCGGCGAAGAGCCGCAGACCACGCGAGTATTGCGGGTAAAACTGCAAACGGCTGACAAAACCATTCTGCTTTATAGCGCCTCGGATATTGAGATGTTGAGGCCGGAACAACTGACCACGCATCCGTTTTTACAACGCGTTGGTCCCGATGTGCTGGATCCGAATCTGACGCCGGAGGTGGTAAAGGAACGGTTATTGTCACCGCGCTTTCGTAACCGTCAGTTTGCAGGATTACTGCTCGATCAGGCGTTTCTGGCTGGGCTTGGCAATTATTTGCGGGTGGAGATCCTCTGGCAGGTTGGGTTGACTGGAAATCATAAAGCGAAAGATCTCAATGCGGCGCAACTGGATGCACTCGCACACGCGTTACTGGAGATTCCTCGGTTTTCTTACGCTACGCGGGGGCAGGTGGATGAGAATAAGCATCATGGGGCGCTGTTTCGCTTTAAGGTTTTTCATCGTGATGGCGAACTGTGCGAACGCTGTGGCGGCATCATTGAGAAAACCACGTTGTCCTCGCGCCCGTTTTACTGGTGTCCAGGCTGCCAGCACTAGGCCGACCGCTTCGGCGCATAGGTTGAAATAAACCGCGCAATGGCTGGCCCCGTCAGCAAAATACTGAACAGGCGCAGGGTTTGCATCGCCATAATAAGCGCCATATCGGCATTGCTCCCTGCGGCGATGACCGCCACGGTATCAAGCCCGTCGGGACTGGTGGCGAGGTAGGCAGTCATAAAATCAATATGCATAAACCGGGTCAGTCCCCACGCCATACCTGCACAAATAGCCAGCAGAGCAAAAATCGACAGCAGGATTTGCGGTAGTGGGCGTAGTGCCCGCAGTAAGATTTGTTTATCGAAACCAAGACCAATCCGCCAGCCAATTGCCATATACGCCATCGCCAGCAGCCATTCCGGTAGTTCGATGGTGATGAGCTGACCAGACTGGAGCACTGCGCCCGCCAGCATCGGGATGAGCATCGTGCCGGAAGGAAGACGCAGCATGCATCCCGCCGTACCGGCAACGACTGCGAGCAAAATCGTAAGCAGGAGATTAATGCTCACTGGCGGGAACCAGACGATTTGCTGGTTAACCGCTTCAGCGTTATCACCCAGCATCATGCAGGTGACCAGAACAGCGGCCCCCGCGACGAACAGCACTCGCAGATATTGCATAAACGCCACCAGGCGAATATCTGCGCCGTAATCTTGCGCCATAGCGACCATTGCCGCTGCGCCGCCTGGAGAAGAACCCCAGGCACCGGTATTTCCAGGCAGTGAGCTATAGCGCACCAATAACCAACCCACGATGGCGCTGGAAAGCAGCGTCACCAGTAAAATAGCAAGCACGATCGGCCAGTTGGCGGCCAGCGTGGTGAGAATCGAACCAGTGAGGTTTTGCGCAATCATGCAGCCAAGAATGGCCTGCGCGGCGAGAAAAGCGGAGCGGGGAAGTTGCAGAGTAATTCCGCGCATACTGAAGATGATCCCGGCGATCATCGGCCCAAGTAATAGCGCCGCCGGGAGATGTACCGCGAGGAAACCAATAGAAAGGAGAAGTGATAGCACACATAACATTCCCCACTGCAAAACTGGCATCCTTCGCTCCCTCATTATTTTCTCTTTGGTGTATCGATACAGCATAAAGAAAGCCGGGCCAGGAAAAAATAACAGTAATCAAGGAAAAGAGGAAAATCAGCAATTTTCTGAAAGAGATGCCCTTTCCGGCTGCAAAGGGCATCATGGCAAATCAGTTATAGTTAATTTTAAAAAGCACCACTGTATCGAAGGGCCCAGCCTCGATGGGGGTACCTGCAATGGACGAAAGTTCAGCTGTATAGGTTTTTTCGTAGACCAACATGTCGCTGGTGAAATCGGCGTATTCAGCATATTTATTGAAGGTATAAGGCGAGGCGTTTTCATCCAGCAAACGTAGCTTCAGACCATTACCAATCAACAATGCTTTATCTTCTTCAACCAACGTTTCTTCGGTAATGACTCCAACTTACTGATAGTGTTTTATGTTCAGATAATGCCCGATGACCTTGTCATGCAGCTCCACCGATTTTGAGAACGACAGTGACTTCCGTCCCAGCCTTGCCAGATGTTGTCTCAGATTCAGATTATGTCGCTCAATGCGCTGAGTGTAACGCTTGCTGATAACGTGCAGCTTTCCCTTCAGGCGTGATTCATACAGCGGCCAGCCATCCGTCATCCATACCACGACCTCAAAGGCCGACAGCAGGCTCAGAAGACGCTCCAGTGTGGCCAGAGTGCGTTCACCGAAGACGTGCGCCACAACCGTCCTCCGTATCCTGTCATACGCGTAAAACAGCCA
>NZ_MIIV01000052.1:0-10951 GCF_001743015.1 Shigella sp. FC1567 | reverse complement strand
GCACCGGCTGGTGCACTACACGCGGACACAATATGCAGAGCCGCTGGTCGAAAGTCGCTATCTTTACGACCCGCTGGGCCGCAGGGTGGCAAAACGGGTGTGGCGGCGTGAACGTGACCTGACGGGCTGGATGTCGCTGTCACGGAAACCGGAAGTGACCTGGTACGGCTGGGACGGCGACCGGCTGACCACAATACAGAACGACAGGAGCCGCATCCAGACGATTTATCAGCCGGGGAGCTTCACGCCACTCATCAGAGTTGAAACCGCCACCGGTGAGCTGGCGAAAACGCAGCGCCGCAGCCTGGCGGATACCCTTCAGCAGTCCGGCGGCGAAGACGGTGGCAGTGTGGTGTTCCCGCCGGTGCTGGTGCAGATGCTCGACCGGCTGGAAAGTGAAATCCTGGCTGACCGGGTGAGTGAGGAAAGCCGCCGCTGGCTGGCATCGTGCGGCCTGACGGTGGCGCAGATGCAAAGCCAGATGGACCCGGTGTACACGCCGGCGCGAAAAATCCACCTGTACCACTGCGACCATCGCGGCCTGCCGCTGGCGCTCATCAGCACGGAAGGGGCAACAGCGTGGTGCGCAGAATATGATGAATGGAGCAACCTGCTGAGTGATGAGAACCCGCATCATCTGCAGCAGCTCATTCGCCTGCCGGGTCAGCAGTATGATGAGGAGTCCGGCCTGTATTACAACCGCCACCGCTATTATGACCCGCTGCAGGGGCGGTATATCACTCAGGATCCGATTGGGCTGAAGGGGGGATGGAATTTTTATCAGTATCCGTTGAATCCGGTCATAAATGTAGATCCGCAAGGTTTGGTTGATATAAATTTATACCCCGAAAGTGATCTTATCCATTCTGTAGCTGATGAGATTAATATCCCAGGCGTTTTCACAATCGGGGGGCATGGTACCCCCACATCTATTGAATCCGCAACGCGCAGTATCATGACAGCTAAAGATCTAGCATATCTAATTAAATTTGATGGGAATTATAAAGATGGGATGACAGTTTGGTTATTTTCTTGTAATACAAGTAAAGGACAAAATTCATTTGCTAGCCAATTAGCTAAAGAGTTACATACAAATGTAATAGGACCTGACACGCTATGGACGTGGTGGGGGCGAGGAACTAATGGTAAGTTAAAAATGGATACAGTGCTAACAGCACCAACGAACCTTAATTCAAATAAGGATCTAATGGCTATAACAACAAAAGACCTTGGTAATTGGATAACATATGGGCCATCTGGGCACCCCATTTCTAATATGCAAGGTACGCCAGAAAAACCCAGTGATATAAGATAGGTTGTAGATGTATGAAAGCATGCTTGTTACTATTTTTTTATTTTTCTCTTATTGATCAATTGCATGGTGCTGATGTGAAAATAAAAGAAAACGAAAGTGTGATGGGATCTACAGCAATGACCTATGATTTAAGTGAAGAAAAGCTGATGAAACTGAAGTATAAATCACAACATGGTGATTCAGAGGCATCATTTCGACTATATCAATATTACTGCTTTACTAAAAATAATATTGATAAACAATTGCGATTCTTGGAAAGATCAGCATCTCAGGGGAATGTTACAGCGCAGTTTAATTATGGGGTCTTTTTATCAGATACAAATCCAACATTATCAGAATATTATAATTTGAATAGAGCTATTTATTGGATGGAATTCGCTGTAAATAACGGTAATATTGATGCAAAGAGCAAACTTCAAGAGCTCAAAAAGCTAAAGCGAATGGATAGAAGGAAGAATAAGGAGAATCCGTAAAAGCAATAGTTCATCAGACTGCCGCAGCAGTAGTATGATGATGAATCAGGGCTGTACTATAACTATTATCGGTAACATTAACCGCAGCAGGGGCGGTATAACACTCAGGCTCCGATTGGGCTGGAAGGTAGGTGGAATTTTTATCAGTATCCGTTGAACCCGATTTCTGGAATCGATCCCCTTGGGATTAGCCACCTGTTTATACAGCATAACTTTAGGTATGCTTTCGTGTGTTTCAGATATACCATGTGATGATAATTTTTATGATGTGCTTAGTATTCCAGTCGCTTCTGGTAATAATATGCAATGTAAAAATAATCCCCGTTGTACACATTTATAAATAGATGGCCAATACCTCAAGGCCTATGGAGTTGGAATGTTAATGACCCGGGAGCAAGCAATAGAAAACCTGACGGCATACGATTAGTACCGTCAGTTAATACAGGAACTTATAATCGCAATGGATTTTCAATACATAGTTGTTTAAACGCTTTTGGTCCGTCTTTAGGACCTCGATTCTGTTCCGAGGGTTGTATAACTGGTTTATCTAATGACATGCAAAAATTAAATGAGTTAATATTTTCAGAGCCAGATAGCACATTAACAGTTACGGACTAAAAAAATATGGCAAGGTTATTAACAATTGTATTTTTTTCTCTATTTCTGCGAGTGCAGTTACTGCAAGACAATTTCAGAGAGAGTTAGATTTGGCAGACAAAGCAATATTATGGGCACTAATATCAGCCAGTACTAAAGAGGAACGAAAAGCGTGTTCACTAAGCTATTTTGCCTGTAAGGCCGCAGAGGCTGAACTCGGACTGGCATATATGGCTGCGAATGATAACAAGGAATTTCTCACATCCTTATCTAATATAATGAGGTACAAAATAGATGCTGGACTTTCCGAATCCTATACATGCTATTTATTAAGTAAGGGAAAGATCATAAGACCATATCTGAAAAATCTAAATCCACTCCAACTTGCCGCTGATTGCATTGAAACAGTAAATAAAATAAAAGATAAGAATAAAAAAATCATTGATATAAATTCAGTTAATATTTGTAGTGATGATAAAAATATAAAATTGAGAGTTAATAGTACTATTATGGCCATTGATGATTCTATAAAATGCATCGATGAATGATAACTTAATTTTATTTAAAAATATATTAATAACTCACTCTCCAGGAGTTTTTTTAACTTAGTTTTATAATGAATACGATAATTAAAAGTGAAGAAGAAAATAGTTGTATACATATATTCCATGACCCTACATTGTGATCTATAGATTAAATATTTTTTAAATGTGACTGTCATCCTTCAGATAATAAAGCCATCATCGCAATAGATGGAAAAGCACTCCTGCTCTTTTTTGATTAGAGCCGTCGCAGGAGGAACAACTCATATCATCATTGCGATCTCGACGATGTATAGTCTCATCCTGCGGCAGAACAAGACGGATAAAAAATCCAATGAGAGCACACTCATCCAGAACTTATTAACATAATGAATATTAAAGAAAAATCATCGCAGCTAATGAAGTAATATGCAAAAATAATTAGTCCTTACAAGGAGCAAAGTTCCATAATCTCCCCCCTCCCCCTCAATGATCCAAATAAAGATAATGCATCCAGCTGGTCATTCTTAGCAGCACTTTCCGCATCACCGAAACATGGCTGAAATGGTCGGAGTAAACCGCCACCTGGGCGTAGATGCCGTCGGGTAAGGCATCGATATCATCGTTAGGGTCCAGTTCAATGGTTCCCTGCACACCGTCCGTGCCGGGCACGACCGTTAATGATTGCAATCCCCCCTGCGCCTGATAAGAACCGCCTGGCACGACAGGTAAAATACTAGTCAGTTTGCCGTGAAACACCTGCCCAGGTAGCGCGTTAAACACCACTTCCGCATCATCGCCGGGTTTCAGACGTAACAGCGAGTTTTGCCGAAATTGGGCGACAATTTGCCGTTTTTGCTCGGGGATGAAGACCATCACCGGACGCAGCGGCAAGGCAGCTGCGTATGTACCTGGGCGGATCAGTACCTGAGTAACGTAGCCATTGCTCGGCGCGCGAATGACAGTCTGCTCAAGGTTATATTTTGCTTCAGTAAGTTGCGCTCTTAAGCTCACAATCTGCGATTGCTCGCCGTTAACCATACTGTCGAGCTGGCTCTGGATCTGCGCCTGCTCCGCCACCGAGCCTTTCACCAGCGCATCCTGCGCGAGGAAATTTTGCCGCGCATCGTCGATGTCACGTTCCGAGAACGGATTCACCGCCGCCTGGCTGCCTTTCAAGTAACGTTGATAATTTTTAAACAGACGGTCGCGCTCCGCTGAAACCTGGGTGGTGTTGGCCTGCGCTTCAGTGAGCTGCGCACGCAGCGTCTTTATATTATGCGTCGCCGTCATCAGGTCAGCCTGAAGTCTGTCAACTCGCGCCTGGTAACGAACCGGGTCGAGCTTAAAAAGCACCTCGCCCTTTTGAATAAGCTGATTATTCTTGTCAGTGACTTCAGTAACAATTCCCGTCACCTGTGGCGTGATAGGGATCGCTATCACTGCCTTTTGCGCGGTAAAAGTGTAAGGGTGGTTGTAGTTCATCAACAAAATCAAACCACTCACCAGAAACACGCCTCCCAGCGCCGCCGTCGCCAGCGTCCACTGATTTACCGGAATGCGGAAGATTTTAAAGACCGCCCACGCCAGCGCCACGTAAGTTAAAACAATCAATAGATCCATAATTAGATCTCCGGGAACGTGGAATAGTCAGTCTTTTTCTCGGCGGCGAGTTGATGCTCCAGCCGGGAAATTCGGTCAGAAAGTGAGGCGATTTCCGGGTCAGTCGCTTTCTCCTGCGACGCAACATGTGACTGCATACCCCAGCCACGCTCCGGTTGATAGAGCGTCGCCCAGATCCACAGAAACGGCCAGATAACATGCAGAGTAAACAGGCTCACCCAGCCCGCCGTATGAATAGCGTCGGCATGGGGGTGATTGCGCTTTTTGGCAATCAGATAAGGGATGTCATGTATCGCGATGATTCCATAAAAAATCACCAGAAAGACGAAGATCAGCACTCCCAACGCGAAATAGTTTAGAAACATATCTGCCTCGGATTCACGTTTATCAGTGTTGTTTTTGGGCTGGCAGCCAGAAGGGAGTCAGGCTGATATTTTGACAATAATCCGGGTTCGCGATTCTCGCCATAACACCAAAGAATAATTTTTAGAGGTGATGAGTTGCTTAGTTACATAACGATTGTATGACGAAGGCATAACATGCTGTAGATCACATCAGGTGAACGCCGTAAGAAAATATCTTGTGATTCAGATCACAAAGATTCAACAAACCATCAAAACAAAAATGTGATACTACTCACATTTAAATGCCATTTTTAGCGAAAATCGCCGCCTTGTTGCTTTTTTACACAAGCGTTTTGTGATGAACGTCACGTCAATTACCTCTCTACCTCCTATATTTATGTGATTAATATCACACAAAAGGCCGTCGACTGGACAGTTAACCGATTCAGTGCCAGATTTCGCAGTATCTACAAGGTCCGGCTACCTCTGCCGCCACATTAACAAAAAACCTCGGGCTTCCAGCCTGCGCGACAGCAAACATAAGAAGGGGTGTTTTTATGTCATCCGATATTAAGATCAAAGTGCAAAGCTTTGGTCGTTTCCTCAGCAACATGGTGATGCCAAATATCGGCGCGTTTATCGCGTGGGGTATCATCACCGCGTTATTTATTCCAACAGGGTGGTTAACGAACGAGACGCTGGCGAAGCTGGTCGGGCCGATGATCACTTATCTCCTGCCGCTGCTGATCGGTTATACCGGTGGTAAGCTGGTAGGCGGCGAACGTGGCGGCGTAGTCGGTGCCATCACCACCATGGGCGTTATCGTCGGCGCAGACATGCCGATGTTCCTCGGTTCTATGATTGCAGGTCCGCTGGGCGGCTGGTGCATTAAGCACTTCGACCGCTGGGTAGACGGTAAGATCAAATCCGGTTTTGAGATGCTGGTGAATAACTTCTCCGCAGGCATCATCGGGATGATCCTCGCTATTCTGGCATTCCTCGGCATTGGCCCGATTGTTGAAGCCCTGTCCAAAATGCTGGCTGCGGGCGTTAACTTCATGGTTGTCCATGACATGCTGCCGCTGGCGTCTATCTTTGTTGAACCGGCGAAAATCCTGTTCCTCAACAACGCCATTAACCACGGTATCTTCTCGCCGCTGGGTATTCAGCAGTCCCATGAACTGGGTAAATCAATCTTCTTCCTGATTGAAGCTAACCCAGGTCCAGGTATGGGCGTGCTGCTGGCGTACATGTTCTTTGGTCGTGGTAGCGCTAAACAGTCTGCGGGCGGTGCGGCAATCATCCACTTCCTGGGTGGTATCCACGAAATCTACTTCCCGTATGTGCTGATGAATCCGCGTCTGATCCTCGCAGTCATCCTCGGCGGTATGACTGGCGTGTTCACGCTGACTATCCTGGGCGGTGGTCTGGTTTCTCCGGCATCTCCGGGTTCTATCCTTGCTGTACTGGCGATGACACCAAAAGGGGCTTATTTCGCTAACATCGCGGGTGTGTGTGCGGCGATGGCTGTCTCCTTCGTTGTCTCTGCTATTTTGCTGAAAACCAGCAAAGTGAAAGAAGAAGATGATATTGAAGCAGCAACTCGTCGTATGCAGGACATGAAAGCTGAGTCTAAAGGCACATCTCCGCTGTCTGCGGGCGATGTGACTAACGACCTGAGCCACGTACGTAAAATCATCGTTGCCTGTGATGCCGGTATGGGTTCAAGTGCGATGGGCGCAGGCGTGCTGCGTAAGAAAATTCAGGATGCAGGTCTGTCGCAGATTTCGGTCACTAACAGCGCGATCAACAACCTGCCGCCAGATGTGGACCTCGTCATCACTCACCGTGACCTGACCGAACGCGCTATGCGCCAGGTTCCGCAGGCACAGCATATTTCGCTGACCAACTTCCTCGACAGCGGCCTGTACACCAGCCTAACCGAACGTCTGGTTGCTGCCCAGCGCCATACTGAAAACGAAGTGAAAGTGAAAGACAGTCTGAAAGACAGCTTTGACGATTCCAGTGCTAACCTGTTCAAACTGGGCGCGGAGAACATCTTCCTCGGTCGCAAAGCAGCAACCAAAGAAGAAGCGATTCGTTTTGCTGGCGAGCAGCTGGTGAAAGGCGGTTACGTTGAGCCGGAATACGTTCAGGCGATGCTGGATCGTGAAAAACTGACCCCGACTTATCTGGGTGAGTCTATCGCGGTGCCACACGGTACGGTTGAAGCGAAAGATCGCGTACTGAAAACGGGCGTGGTGTTCTGCCAGTACCCGGAAGGCGTGCGCTTCGGTGAAGAGGAAGATGACATTGCCCGTCTGGTGATTGGTATTGCAGCCCGTAACAACGAGCACATTCAGGTTATCACCAGCCTGACCAATGCACTGGATGATGAGTCCGTCATCGAGCGTCTGGCACACACCACCAGCGTGGATGAAGTGCTGGAACTGTTGGCAGGTCGTAAGTAATCCAATCCCACCCTCTCCACATGGAGAAGGTGGGGTTAATTGCCTGATGCGCTACGCTTATCAGGCCTACAGGATGCATCACGATTTGTTGAATTTGCACGTTCTTGTAGGCCGGATAAGGCGCTTACGCCGCATCCGGCGCTGCCCCTCTCCTCACGGAGAGGGTTTGGGTGAGGGAAAAGCCTCACCCCAGCCCTCTCGGGTAAAAACATTGATGAAGGTTAATACTATGAAAGCATTACATTTTGGCGCAGGTAATATCGGTCGTGGCTTTATCGGTAAACTGCTGGCAGACGCGGGTATCCAACTGACGTTTGCCGATGTCAATCAGGTGGTACTTGATGCCCTGAATGCCCGTCATAGCTATCAGGTTCATGTGGTTGGTGAAACCGAGCAGGTAGATACCGTTTCCGGCGTCAATGCTGTCAGCAGCATTGGTGATGATGTCGTTGATCTGATTGCTCAGGTCGATTTAGTCACTACCGCCGTTGGCCCGGTTGTGCTGGAACGTATTGCTCCGGCTATCGCCAAAGGGCTGGTGAAACGCAAAGAACAAGGTAATGAATCCCCGCTGAACATCATCGCCTGTGAAAACATGGTACGCGGTACCACGCAGCTGAAAGGCCATGTGATGAACGCCCTGCCGGAAGACGCCAAAGCGTGGGTAGAAGAACACGTTGGCTTTGTCGATTCCGCCGTTGACCGCATCGTACCGCCTTCGGCTTCGGCAACTAACGATCCGCTGGAAGTGACGGTAGAAACTTTCAGCGAATGGATTGTCGATAAAACGCAGTTCAAAGGCGCACTGCCGAACATCCCAAGCATGGAGTTAACCGACAACCTGATGGCATTTGTCGAACGTAAACTCTTCACCCTGAACACGGGTCATGCTATAACCGCGTACCTCGGAAAACTGGCCGGTCATCAGACCATTCGTGACGCTATTCTCGACGAGAAAATCCGCGCGGTGGTAAAAGGTGCGATGGAAGAAAGTGGTGCGGTACTGATCAAGCGCTACGGCTTTGACGCAGACAAACATGCGGCGTACATCCAGAAAATCCTCGGTCGTTTTGAGAACCCGTATCTGAAAGATGATGTAGAGCGCGTAGGCCGTCAGCCGCTGCGTAAACTGAGTGCTGGCGACCGTCTGATCAAGCCACTGCTCGGTACGCTGGAATACAGCCTTCCGCACAAGAATCTGATTCAGGGGATTGCTGGTGCAATGCACTTCCGCAGTGAAGATGATCCGCAGGCTCAGGAACTGGCAGCACTGATCGCTGACAAAGGTCCGCAGGCGGCGCTGGCACAGATTTCCGGTCTTGATGCCAACAGTGAGGTTGTATCCGAGGCGGTAACCGCTTATAAAGCAATGCAATAATGGTGGACCAGGCGCAGGACACCCTGCGCCCGAATAACAGATTGTCAGATATGCAGGCAACAATGGAACAAACCCAGGCCTTTGAAAACCGTGTGCTTGAGCGTCTGAATGCTGGCAAAACCGTGCGAAGCTTTCTGATCACCGCCGTCGAGCTTTTGACCGAGGCGGTAAATCTTCTGGTGCTTCAGGTATTCCGCAAAGACGATTACGCGGTGAAGTATGCTGTAGAACCGTTACTCGACGGCGACGGTCCGCTGGGCGATCTTTCTGTGCGTTTAAAACTCATTTACGGGTTGGGCGTCATTAACCGCCAGGAATACGAAGATGCGGAACTGCTGATGGCATTGCGTGAAGAGCTAAATCACGACGGCAACGAGTACGCCTTTACCGACGACGAAATCCTTGGACCCTTTGGTGAACTGCACTGCGTGGCGGCGTTACCACCGCCGCCACAGTTTGAACCAGCAGACTCCAGTTTGTATGCAATGCAAATTCAGCGCTATCAACAGGCTGTGCGATCAACAATGGTCCTTTCACTGACTGAGCTGATTTCCAAAATCAGCTTAAAAAAAGCCTTTCAAAAGTAAGCAACGTCTGCTTACTGCCCCTCTACCTGCTTCGGCCGATAAAGCCGACGATAATACTCCAGACGTTGTAGATATAACGGCACGCTTTCATCGGGTATTCCGGACGGAATCGCGTTACGGGGAGGAAGTTTTTTCAGATACTCCCGGAACGCCTGGCTTGATGCCATGAAATCTACGGCTTTATCGATAAGAAGCGGAACGTTTTCACCTAATTTGCCCATGATGATATCTCCGTATTACCCCGCGCCGGGAATGCGCGGCCACCAATTTTAGTTTAGGTTCCCGGTAAAGATGACATTAAGGAAAACGTGCTGAATCCTCAATAATCATCCGCTGCTGTTTATTATCTTTTTTCTATAGATTTCTTAATTAATCAACGAATTGCGTAGTTTTTGAGCATGTTAATGATTACGTTGCAGAACTATTACAATGTCATCAGTTGTGAACAAAGCACCTGGTCGCGCATACTAGGGGCTATAAATTTATCTTTATCAGAAGCCATCACATGAAAGAAGTCGAAAAAAACGAAATCAAACGTCTCAGCGATCGCCTGGACGCCATCCGCCACCAGCAGGCCGATCTGTCGCTGGTTGAAGCCGCAGACAAATATGCCGAGCTGGAAAAAGAGAAAGCCACGCTGGAAGCAGAAATTGCTCGCCTGCGTGAGGTTCATAGCCAAAAACTGAGTAAAGAAGCACAGAAGCTGATGAAGATGCCGTTTCAGCGCGCAATTACCAAAAAAGAGCAGGCTGATATGGGCAAGCTGAAGAAAAGTGTTCGCGGACTGGTGGTTGTGCACCCAATGACCGCGCTGGGCCGTGAAATGGGCCTGCAGGAGATGGCTGGATTCTCTAAGACTGCGTTTTAAGCGCCTCAGACGACTGGTTCGATCATATCAACCCGCATCTGGCTTGCCTTAGCTGGTCAATGCGGGGACTCTCCTGTCTACTCGCCTAATTACCAAACAATTCACTCCCTTTACGTCGATTTACCGCTGGTTGATATTCTGAAAATGCATTTTTACCGAAATAGCCACCTATAAACAATAAAAATATATAGAAGATATCATTTATTAATTAACAAGCAGTTACGTCTCTTTTTTTCGGATTTAATTGTGAAATTTTAATCATCATATTCATACAATAAATTATCTGTAAATTTTTTCCCAGACATGGTTTCTTTCATATTTGACATTTATTAATAATCATCATTAGAATCCACGAAAATAATATATTCATACAAACACAGACATCTTTTGAAACGAATGATACATTTTTATGATGAATGCTTAAAACAATATTTAATCGACACACATCACTGTCATTAATGTAAAGCAACATAAATCACCAATAATACAATGGACAACTCGGTAATGCTGCCAACTTACTGATTTAGTGTATGATGGTGATTTTAAGGTGTGCGTGGCTTCCATTTCCATCAGATGTCCTTCCTGCTCCGCTACTGAAGGCGTAGTGCGTAACGGCAAAAGCACTGCCGGACATCAGCGTTATCTCTGCTCTCATTGCCGTAAAACATGGCAACTACAGTTCACTTACACCGCCTCTCAGCCCGGTACGCACCAGAAAATCATTGATATGGCCATGAATGGCGTCGGATGTCGCGCCAGTGCACGCATTATGGG
>NZ_MIIV01000051.1:0-11021 GCF_001743015.1 Shigella sp. FC1567 | reverse complement strand
TATAATCTGGTGAGATATCAGATGATTAAAATGGCGGAACATCTGAAAGGTTACTGGCCGAATCAACTGAGTTTCTCAGAATCATGCGGAATGGTGATGAGAATGCTGATGACATTGCAGGGCGCTTCACCGGGACGTATACCGGAGCTGATGCGCGATCTTGCAAGTATGGGACAACTTGTGAAATTACCGACGAGAAGGGGAAGGGCCTTCCCGAGAGTGGTAAAGGAGAGGCCCTGGAAATACCCCACAGCCCCGAAAAGAGCCAGTCAGTTGCTTAACTGACTGGCATTACGACCGAAGTCGCTCTTTTTAGATCACAGTTTCATCTCAACTTATTTGGAGATGTGAGCGATCAGGTCCAGAACTTTGTTGGAGTAACCGGTTTCGTTGTCGTACCAGGATACCAGTTTCACGAAGTTGTCGTTCAGAGCGATACCAGCTTTAGCATCGAACACGGAAGTGCAAACTTCGCCGTTGAAATCGGTAGATACTACGTCATCTTCGGTGTAGCCCAGAACGCCTTTCATTTCGCCTTCAGCAGCGGCTTTAACGGCAGCTTTGATCTGCTCGTAAGTTGCAGCTTTTTCCAGACGAACGGTCAGGTCAACTACGGATACGTTCGGGGTCGGAACGCGGAACGCCATACCAGTCAGTTTGCCATTCAGTTCTGGCAGTACTTTACCTACAGCTTTAGCAGCACCGGTAGAGGACGGGATGATGTTCTGGGAAGCGCCGCGGCCGCCGCGCCAGTCTTTGTGAGACGGGCCATCAACGGTTTTCTGAGTAGCGGTAGTAGCGTGAACGGTGGTCATCAGACCTTCGATGATGCCGAAGTTATCGTTGATAACTTTAGCCAGCGGAGCCAGGCAGTTGGTGGTGCAGGAAGCGTTGGAAACGATGTCCTGGCCAGCATATTTGTCGAAGTTAGCGCCTTTAACGAACATCGGAGTGTTGTCTTTAGACGGACCAGTCATAACCACTTTCTTCGCACCAGCGGTGATGTGTTTACGAGCAGTTTCGTCAGTCAGGAACAGACCAGTTGCTTCAGCGACAACGTCAACACCAACTTCGTCCCATTTCAGGTTAGCCGGATCACGTTCAGCGGTAACACGGATTTTTTTACCGTTAACGATCAGATGACCGTCTTTCACTTCAACGGTACCGTCGAAACGGCCGTGAGTGGAGTCATATTTCAGCATGTATGCCATGTAATCAGCGTCTAACAGGTCGTTGATTGCAACGATCTCGATGTCAGAACGTTTCTGAGCAGCACGGAAAACAATGCGACCGATACGGCCAAAACCGTTGATACCTACTTTGATAGTCATATATTCCACCAGCTATTTGTTAGTGAATAAAAGGTTGCCTGTAAAATTACAAAAACCTTACGCAGCGTCAAGCGGAATCGTGTCAATCATTGCGACAAATCAATCCTGTGCCTAAGCATTATGCGACTGACTCGCCTCACTCTTCCTTTGGGCTTGAAACCACATGGGGTCGGCGCCCCGAATTTTAAAGGGCAATTACGATAAAAATGTGATTTTCATCACGATTTAGGTGCAGCCATTTCGTCGAGATCAAGTTTAGGACAAAATTTTGCCAGTTGGTGTTAATGTTTTGTTAGAATCAGTCACGTAATGTGAGCACGATTAAAGTGAGATGTGAGCAAATGGCTAATAAACCTTCGGCAGAAGAACTGAAAAAAAATTTGTCCGAGATGCAGTTTTACGTGACGCAGAATCATGGGACAGAGCCGCCATTTACGGGGCGTTTACTGCATAACAAGCGTGACGGCGTATATCACTGTTTGATCTGCGATGCCCCGCTGTTTCATTCCGAAACCAAGTATGATTCCGGCTGTGGCTGGCCCAGTTTCTACGAACCGGTGAGTGAAGAATCCATTCGTTATATCAAAGACTTGTCACATGGAATGCAGCGCATAGAAATTCGTTGCGGTAACTGTGATGCCCATCTGGGGCATGTCTTTCCCGACGGGCCGCAACCAACAGGCGAACGTTATTGTGTTAACTCTGCTTCTTTACGCTTCACTGATGGCGAAAACGGCGAAGAAATCAACGGTTGAAAAAACGATTCAGCAACTTATTCCACAGGAGCGGAAAAATTATGAATCTTGATGACATTATCAACAGCATGACGCCTGAGGTATACCAGCGTTTGTCGACCGCCGTTGAACTGGGGAAATGGCCTGATGGCGTTGCGTTGACCGAGGAACAAAAAGAGAATTGCCTGCAACTGGTGATGCTGTGGCAAGCCCGCCATAATACCGAAGCACAGCATATGACAATTGACACAAATGGTCAGATGGTCATGAAGAGCAAACAGCAGTTAAAAGAAGATTTTGGTATCTCAGCAAAGCCTATTGCTATGTTTAAGTGAATGAGTTATCTAGTATTTAAGCCTGTTATTAAGGGAGGGCAAATATACTTGTTCGGACGTCGTGTTTTAGCTGCAAGTAGGTTAAATGCAACACTGACAAGTATTATCTGGCCTACAATGTCATTGAGGAAATGTAGGCCAGAGATGAATTCAACTAATATTACCCCTGTGTCTCTTCCCAGTCTGCCAGCGTATATAGCGTTGCCCCAGCTGCTGACATCTCCATAAACGCGTGTGCACTGTCCTGGGGCTGGATATTCACGCCACGACAACCATCGGTAATCACGTTCACCTTATAACCTAACTGTAACGCGTCCAGCACGGTAAACTTCACGCAATAGTCAGTAGCCAGGCCCATAACGATCAATTCATCGATTTCATGATCGCGTAACCAGTCATCGAGAGAGGTTTTCTGCCGACGGCCGTTATCAAAAAAGGCACTGTAACTGTCAACTAAAGGATTTTCGCCTTTATGGAACACCGCTGCGATCGCTTTTTGGTTCAGTAACGGATGTAATTGTGCGCCTTCACTGTTCTGCACACAGTGATCTGGCCAGAAGGTTTGTGGCAAACCGTCGAGTTGGCCTGGCGTATAAGGCTCTACACCGTGCTGACTGGCAAAACTGCCGTGATTCGCCGGATGCCAGTCCTGGCTGGCGATAACCGCTTCTCCGCGCGACTGGCACCAGTCAATAAGGCGGTTAGCAACCTCCACCGTACTGTCACCTTCCGGTACGGCGAGCGCGCCACCAGCACAGAAATCATTTTGTAAATCGACCAGTAACAGGGCGCGATGGGGCATTGCAGTCTCCTTAATCATCCGGCGTCAGTTCGCCGCGCAGGTTTTGGCTCATGGCCTTGCGAATGGTTTCAGTATCCAGTTCCTGGCTCAGCAGGTAATGCAGTTTGGTTAGCGTGGCTTCTACAGTCATATCTGCACCGCCAATAACGCCGGCATGGGCGAGGGCGTTACCGGTGGCATAACCACCCATATTCACTTTACCGGACATACATTGTGTCAGGTTGACCACCACAATACCGCGATCGCTGGCTTCTTGTAATTCCTGCAGGAAGGCTTTGTTTTGTGGCGCATTACCCACGCCATAGGAGCGCAGAATCAATGCTTTCACTGGTTGGCGCAGAAAATTGCGCACGACATCAGCAGAAATCCCCGGATAAATCGTCACTACGCCAATTGGTTGTGGCGTGATTGGATGAACGATTAATTCCCCTTCACCGTGCGGGGCGGGTGGCGTATTCAAACGACGAATATGGATACCAGCTTCCAGTAACGGAGGAAGGTTTGGAGAGGCAAACGCATCAAAACCATCGGCATGGGCTTTGGTAGTGCGGTTGCCGCGATACAATCGGTTATTGAAAAAGAGCGTTACTTCGTTGATCGGATAATTCGCCGCAACGTACAACGCATTCAGCAGATTAATTTGTCCGTCAGAGCGTAACTCAGCCAGCGGGATTTGTGACCCTGTCACAATGACCGGTTTACCGAGATTCTCGAGCATGAACGACAGCGCAGAGGCGGTATACGCCATCGTGTCGGTACCGTGTAGAATGACAAAACCATCATAGTCGTCATAGTGCGCTTTAATATCTTCAGCAATATGCTGCCAGTCATCCGGCGTCATATCAGAAGAATCCATCAACGGCGTATATTCATGAATGGTGAAATCTGGCATCTCCGGGCGATGGAATTCCGGCATCAGCGCCAGTTGGCGTTGTAGATGACCTGACACCGGAATATAACCCTGCTCGGAACGCTGCATCCCGATGGTCCCGCCCGTGTAGGCGACGTAAATTGATTTCTTTTGCATGATATTGATATGAATGATATCGAAAGAGCAAAAGTATATACGTGAGGCAGGAGGAGCGCACCTGATACTATGCGGATAAGGAAATATGGGGCGAGACAGCGGGAAGAGGATTCGTCGAGGTAAAAAATAATGTGGCCGACGATCTGTCGGCCACTCAGTACAAGACTTAACGCACGTTGGCGCAGGTCAGGCAAAACGCATAACGGTTTTGTGGGTCGTTAAACGCGGCCAGCTTGTCGCTTTCACTTTTAACGGTAGAGGCTACCGAGGCAAGCGGTGCAGGTAACATGGCCTGGAACGCATCTGGCAACATTGCCCGGACAGAACCAGACATGTTGTCCATCACTTTGTCGAAGAAGGTCGGTTCATCAACGTAGTATTCCAGATGCCACTGTTTCACTTTTGCGAGCTCTGCTGCTTTGGCAACCGCATCATCGAAATCCCCGAGACTATCGACCAGCCCGTTAGCTTTTGCATCCTGACCGGTCCAGACGTGGCCCTGGGCGATTTTATCAATTTGCTCCGGCGTCGAATGACGCGCATCAGCAACCAGCGTGATAAAGCGTTTATAGCCATTCTCAATGCTTAATTGCATCATCTGCTGCGCTTCCGGCGGCAGTGCCCTGGTGATAGAAACATCCGCCAGCGGTGAAGTTGAGACACCATCAGTATGAACACCAATCGAATCCAGACTATTTTCTACGGTGGTGATCACGCCGAAGATACCGATAGAACCGGTCAGGGTGCTGGGGTTAGCCACAATGTAATTAGCTGGCGTGGAAATCCAGTAACCACCAGATGCCGCCATGCCGCCCATCGATACAACCACAGGCTTACCCGCTGCCCGGGCTGCTGCCAGTTCAGCGCGAATCACTTCAGACGCGGTAACGCTGCCGCCTGGGCTATTAACACGCAGGACAATCGCTTTCACTTTCGGGTCAAGGCGAGCGTCGCGGATTTGTGCCGCAGTGGTATCACCGCCAACATTCCCCTGAGTTTCCTCGCCATCCATAATTGCGCCATTAGCGAAGACGACACCGATGCTGTCACCGGTATCTGCCGGCGTTTTCAATGCGTAATCGTAATAACTGATGGCGCGATAATTTTTATCAGTCTTACTCCAGCCGAACTCTTTGGTCAGAGCTTTTTCGATTTCGGCACTCGATGCCAGTGCATCGACCAGCTTGTTTTCCAGTGCATATTTCGCGGTATCGCCACCGGTTTTGGTTAAACCCTCAAGCAACCCTTGCGCGCTAGGGAATACCTGCTGAGCAGGGATCTGCCGGTTAGCGGCAACAGTATTCAGATAGTTTTGCCACAGCTCACCAATCCAGCGGCTGTCAGCTTCGCGGGCTGCCGGTGACATATCATCACGAATAAACGGTTCAACGGCAGATTTATACGTACCCACGCGGAACACATGGGTGGAAACTTTCAGCTTATCCAGCAACGATTTGTAGTACAGACCGTTGGTAGCAAAACCGTGCAGATCAACCACGCCTTGCGGTGACAGCCAAATTTTATTGGCGAAACTGGCGAGATAATATTGCCCCTGGCTGTAGTTCTCGCCAACGGCATAAACCGGTTTCCCGCTGTCACGAAACTCTTTCAGGGCTTTGCCGATGTACTGCATAGACGGCTGGTCGCCGCCTGCGAAGTTTTTCAGATCCATCACGATACCGGTGATATTGTGGTCGTCCTTCGCCTGGCGAATGGTGTTGACGATATCAAACAGTGAGTTTTCCTGCAGACGATCGGAACTGGCACCAAGCAGCTGGCGGCTTAATTTACTAAACCGCTGAGAACTGTCGGGTTTATCGACGATCACACCGGAAATGTCCAGCAGCAGTGCGCCACGACTGGCCGTTTCTTTCGAATCACCACCACTGACCTGCATCCAGATCCCCACACCAACCAGTACGAGGAAAATAAAGAACAGGTTAAGTACCATTTCACGGACGAAATTCAGCAGACGCCACGTCCATTTAAAAAATCCGGCAATAAATCGCCAAAGGGTTCGCATGTATTCTCCCAACTTAAGGTCACACCTGTCACAGGCGCAATAGATGTGGTTATCGTAATGACCCAACCGACACTTGTCAGCAGGAATTGCGGACTGTGCTGTAACAAAATCCACTCTCGTGTTAATTTTGTGAATAAATATCACGACAGGAGTTAATCAAATGGATGCACTCGAACTATTGATCAATCGCCGTAGCGCCTCCCGCCTGGCTGAACCCGCGCCAACGGGTGAACAACTGCAAAACATCCTGCGTGCGGGTATGCGTGCGCCGGACCATAAGTCCATGCAACCGTGGCATTTTTTTGTGATTGAAGGGGAAGGGCGCGAGCGTTTCAGCGCCGTACTGGAACAGGGGGCGATTGCTGCCGGTAGTGATGACAAAGCTATCGACAAAGCCCGTAATGCGCCGTTCCGCGCACCGCTCATCATCACGGTGGTGGCGAAATGCGAAGAAAATCATAAAGTCCCGCGATGGGAACAGGAAATGTCTGCCGGATGCGCGGTCATGGCGATGCAAATGGCAGCCGTTGCCCAGGGATTTGGCGGCATCTGGCGCAGTGGCGCATTAACTGAAAGTCCGGTAGTGCGTGAAGCATTCGGTTGCCGTGAGCAGGATAAAATTGTCGGTTTTCTCTACCTCGGCACGCCGCAGTTGAAAGCATCTACGTCGATTAACGTCCCGGACCCGACGCCGTTTGTAACTTATTTCTGATAATTGTCGCGAAACTGTCTGGATTGTGAGCAAAGGCGCAGGAATTCAGACACTCTCACTTATCACTTCACGGAATGAGGGTTACCATACCCGGATTGCATTGACAGGAGATGTCCATGAGCGAGAACTCGATTCGTTTGACCCAATACAGCCACGGAGCTGGTTGCGGCTGTAAAATTTCCCCAAAAGTGTTGGAAACCATCCTGCACAGTGAGCAGGCGAAGTTTGTTGATCCGAATTTGCTTGTGGGTAATGAGACCCGCGACGATGCGGCGGTGTACGATCTGGGCAATGGCACCAGCGTTATCAGTACCACCGACTTCTTTATGCCGATCGTTGATAATCCTTTCGATTTTGGCCGCATTGCGGCGACTAACGCCATCAGCGATATCTTCGCGATGGGGGGCAAACCGATTATGGCGATTGCGATCCTCGGCTGGCCGATTAACAAACTTTCCCCGGAAATTGCCCGCGAAGTAACCGAAGGTGGACGCTATGCATGCCGTCAGGCGGGTATTGCGCTGGCTGGCGGTCACTCCATCGATGCGCCGGAGCCGATTTTTGGTCTGGCGGTAACGGGGATCGTACCGACCGAGCGGGTGAAGAAAAACAGCACCGCACAAGCCGGATGCAAACTGTTCCTGACGAAACCGCTGGGGATCGGCGTTCTTACCACGGCTGAGAAAAAATCACTGCTGAAACCAGAACATCAGGGACTAGCGACGGAAGTGATGTGCCGGATGAACATCGCAGGCGCGTCCTTTGCCAACATCGAAGGCGTAAAAGCGATGACCGACGTTACGGGCTTTGGTCTGCTGGGCCATTTGAGCGAAATGTGTCAGGGCGCAGGTGTGCAGGCGCGCGTTGACTATGACGCGATCCCAAAATTGCCGGGGGTTGAAGAGTACATTAAGTTGGGCGCAGTGCCTGGCGGCACCGAACGTAACTTTGCCAGCTACGGTCATCTGATGGGTGAAATGCCGCGTGAAGTGCGCGATTTGCTGTGCGATCCGCAAACTTCTGGCGGTTTGCTGCTGGCGGTCATGCCGGAAGCAGAAAATGAGGTCAAAGCTACAGCCGCCGAGTTTGGCATTGAACTGACGGCAATTGGCGAACTGGTGCCAGCGCGCGGCGGTCGTGCCATGGTTGAGATTCGTTAATTCAATGCGGTTGTTTATTGCCGAAAAACCGAGTCTGGCGCGCGCCATTGCTGATGTCCTGCCCAAACCGCACCGGAAAGGCGATGGCTTTATCGAGTGCGGTAATGGTCAGGTGGTGACCTGGTGTATCGGTCACCTGCTTGAGCAGGCGCAGCCAGACGCCTACGACAGCCGCTATGCGCGCTGGAATCTTGCGGATTTGCCGATTGTCCCGGAAAAGTGGCAATTACAGCCCCGACCCTCCGTGACCAAACAACTTAACGTCATCAAACGCTTCCTGCATGAAGCCAGCGAAATCGTTCACGCCGGGGACCCGGATCGTGAAGGGCAACTGCTGGTGGATGAAGTGCTGGACTATCTGCAACTGGCACCGGAAAAGCGCCAGCAGGTGCAGCGTTGCTTGATAAACGACCTGAACCCGCAGGCGGTTGAGCGGGCGATCGACCGTCTTCGGTCCAACAGTGAGTTTGTGCCATTGTGCGTTTCTGCGCTGGCGCGAGCGCGTGCCGACTGGCTGTACGGCATCAATATGACCCGTGCGTATACCATTCTCGGTCGCAATGCCGGTTATCAGGGCGTACTTTCCGTGGGACGCGTGCAGACACCCGTGCTCGGGCTGGTGGTGCGCCGCGATGAAGAGATTGAAAACTTCGTGGCGAAAGACTTCTTTGAAGTCAAAGCACATATCGTGACACCTGCCGATGAGCGGTTTACCGCTATCTGGCAACCGAGCGAAGCGTGTGAACCGTACCAGGATGAAGAAGGGCGCTTGTTACATCGTCCACTGGCGGAGCATGTGGTTAACCGCATTAGTGGTCAACCAGCAATTGTCACCAGCTATAACGATAAACGGGAATCAGAATCCGCGCCGCTGCCTTTTTCGCTTTCGGCGTTGCAGATTGAAGCGGCAAAACGCTTTGGTCTGAGCGCGCAGAACGTGCTTGATATCTGCCAGAAGCTGTACGAAACGCACAAGCTAATCACTTATCCGCGTTCCGATTGTCGCTATTTGCCAGAAGAACATTTTGCCGGACGCCACGCGGTGATGAATGCCATCAGCGTTCATGCACCAGATCTGTTGCCGCAACCAGTGGTAGATCCAGATATACGCAACCGCTGTTGGGATGACAAAAAGGTCGATGCACACCACGCCATCATCCCGACCGCACGGAGTTCTGCGATCAACCTGACGGAGAACGAAGCGAAGGTCTATAACCTGATTGCCCGTCAGTACTTGATGCAGTTCTGCCCGGATGCGGTGTTCCGCAAGTGTGTTATCGAACTGGACATTGCCAAAGGCAAATTTGTCGCTAAAGCGCGTTTTCTTGCTGAAGCAGGCTGGCGCACGCTGTTAGGCAGCAAAGAGCGCGATGAAGAAAACGACGGTACGCCATTGCCTGTGGTGGCGAAAGGCGATGAGTTGCTGTGTGAAAAAGGTGAAGTGGTAGAGCGGCAAACCCAGCCGCCGCGCCATTTTACCGATGCAACACTGCTTTCGGCGATGACCGGGATCGCGCGCTTTGTGCAGGACAAAGATCTGAAAAAGATCCTTCGTGCGACCGATGGTCTGGGGACAGAAGCAACCCGTGCCGGGATTATTGAACTGCTGTTCAAGCGTGGTTTTCTGACCAAAAAAGGGCGCTATATCCACTCTACCGACGCCGGAAAAGCGTTATTCCATTCGCTGCCAGAAATGGCGACGCGACCGGACATGACCGCGCACTGGGAATCGGTGCTGACGCAAATCAGCGAAAAGCAGTGTCGCTATCAGGACTTTATGCAGCCGCTGGTGGGGACGCTATATCAGCTTATTGATCAAGCCAAACGTACGCCGGTGCGGCAGTTTCGCGGCATTGTGGCTCCGGGCAGTGGTGGCAGTGCTGATAAGAAAAAGGCTGCACCGCGTAAACGTAGTGCGAAAAAAAGTCCGCCAGCAGATGAAGTCGGAAGCGGGGCGATAGCGTAAGCGAGTGAATCTTTCGTGCTATTCGAGTCATATTCTGAAATATCCAGCGAATCAAGAAAATTCGTTGGATATTTTTTTGCATGGATAAAATTATCGCCTCTAAAGTATGTAATAACAGGGAATGTGATGAAAAAAGTTTTATTACAAAACCATCCTGGGAGCGAGAAGTATTCTTTTAATGGCTGGGAAATATTTAATAGTAATTTTGAACGGATGATTAAAGAAAATAAGGCCATGCTGCTTTGTAAGTGGGGGTTTTATTTAACATGTGTTGTCGCTGTAATGTTTGTGTTCGCAGCGATAACATCCAACGGTTTGAATGAAAGAGGCCTGATTACCGCGGGATGCTCTTTTCTTTATCTATTAATTATGATGGGGCTTATTGTTCGGGCCGGTTTTAAAGCAAAAAAAGAACAACTGCATTATTATCAGGCTAAAGGTATTGAGCCGCTCAGTATCGAGAAGTTACAGGCGCTACAATTGATCACACCTTATCGATTCTATCATAAGCAATGGTCTGAAACGCTGGAGTTCTGGCCGCGAAAGCCTGAACCTGGCAAAGATACCTTCCAATATCATGTGCGGTAATGACTCCAACTTACTGATAGTGTTTTATGTTCAGATAATGCCCGATGACCTTGTCATGCAGCTCCACCGATTTTGAGAACGACAGTGACTTCCGTCCCAGCCTTGCCAGATGTTGTCTCAGATTCAGATTATGTCGCTCAATGCGCTGAGTGTAACGCTTGCTGATAACGTGCAGCTTTCCCTTCAGGCGTGATTCATACAGCGGCCAGCCATCCGTCATCCATACCACGACCTCAAAGGCCGACAGCAGGCTCAGAAGACGCTCCAGTGTGGCCAGAGTGCGTTCACCGAAGACGTGCGCCACAACCGTCCTCCGTATCCTGTCATACGCGTAAAACAGCCA
>NZ_MIIV01000050.1:0-11108 GCF_001743015.1 Shigella sp. FC1567 | reverse complement strand
AGTTCTTTAATCTGCTTCATGGCGGCAGCAAGTTCAGAGGCAGGAACAACCTGTTCTCCGGCGGCCACAGCAGTAAGACTTCCTTCCTGGTATTGCTTACGCCAGAGAAATAACTGGCTGGCTGCTACACCATGTTGCCGGGCAACGAGGGAGACCGTCATCCCCGGTTCAAAGCTCTGCTGAACAATTGCGATCTTTTCCTGTGTGGTACGCCGTCTGCGTTTCTCCGGCCCTAAGACATCAATCATCTGTACTCCAATGACTAGTCTAAAAACTAGTATTAAGACTATCACTTATTTAAGTGATACTGGTTGTCTGGAGATTCAGGGGGCCAGTCTAGGTACTGTCTACCAAAACAGAGGAGATAACAAGTGACACCGACCCTTTTAAGTGCTTTTTGGACTTACACCCTGATTACCGCTATGACGCCAAGACCGAACAATATTCTCGCCCTTAGCTCTGCTACGTCGCATGGATTTCGTCAAAGTACCCGCGTGCTGGCAGGGATGAGTCTGGGATTTTTGATTGTGATGTTACTGTGTGCGGGCATTTCATTTTCACTGGCAGTGATTGACCCGGCAGCGGTACACCTTTTGAGTTGGGCGGGGGCGGCATATATTGTCTGGCTGGCGTGGAAAATCGCCACCAGCCCAACAAAGGAAGACGGACTTCAGGCAAAACCAATCAGCTTTTGGGCCAGCTTTGCTTTGCAGTTTGTGAACGTCAAAATCATTTTGTACGGTGTTACGGCACTGTCGACGTTTGTTCTGCCGCAAACACAGGCGCTAAGCTGGGTAGTTGGCGTCAGCGTTTTGCTGGCGATGATTGGGACGTTTGGCAATGTGTGCTGGGCGCTGGCGGGGCATCTGTTTCAGCGATTGTTTCGCCAGTATGGTCGCCAGTTAAATATCGTGCTTGCCCTGTTGCTGGTCTATTGCGCGGTACGCATTTTCTATTAACGAAAAAAAGCGGAAGAGGTCGCCCTCTTCGCTTAGTAACTTGCTACTTAAGCCTTACAGGCTTTCAGTAAAGGTACGAGCGATAACGTCGCGCTGCTGTTCCGGAGTCAGAGAGTTAAAGCGAACTGCATAACCGGATACACGGATGGTCAGCTGCGGATATTTTTCCGGATGCTTAACTGCATCTTCCAGAGTTTCACGACGCAGAACGTTAACGTTCAGGTGTTGACCACCTTCAACGCGAACTTCTGGTTTCACTTCTACTGGAACTTCACGGTATTCAATGTCACCCAGTTTGCTTACTGCAACCACTTCATCTTCTGCATAACCTGCTTTTGCAACGATGCAACGTGCTTCGCCTTTTTCGCTGTCCAGCAGCCAGAAAGAGTTCAGCAGATCGTCGTTAGCGGCTTTAGTAATCTGGATACCTGTAATCATGTGATGCCTCCCCGGCAAAATTATTTGATTTGTTCAGCCTGTCGCGGCTAATTGGTAAAACCATTGTTGCTTGAGTGTATATATACTCCTCAACCACCCTTGATTCTTTGATTTAAATCAATAAAAACCACACATCGATTGTGGTCGTAAATGGATTTTATTGTTTTACATCAACTTATGCGGGTGTGAAATTTTACCAATTTACATTTTTTTGCACTCGTTTAAGTCTAAAAAATGAGCATGATTTTGTTCTGTAGAAAGAAGCAGTTAAGCTAGGCGGATTGAAGATTCGCAGGAGAGCGAGATGGCTAACGAATTAACCTGGCATGACGTGCTGGCTGAAGAGAAGCAACAACCTTATTTTCTTAATACCCTTCAGACCGTCGCCAGCGAGCGGCAGTCCGGCGTCACTATCTATCCACCACAAAAAGATGTCTTTAACGCGTTCCGCTTTACCGAGTTGGGTGACGTTAAAGTGGTGATTCTCGGCCAGGATCCTTATCACGGACCGGGACAGGCGCATGGTCTGGCATTTTCCGTTCGTCCCGGCATTGCCATTCCTCCGTCATTATTGAATATGTATAAAGAGCTGGAAAATACTATTCCGGGCTTCACCCGCCCTAATCATGGCTATCTCGAAAGCTGGGCGCGTCAGGGCGTTCTGCTGCTCAATACTGTGTTGACGGTTCGCGCAGGTCAGGCGCATTCCCACGCCAGCCTCGGTTGGGAGACGTTTACTGATAAAGTCATCAGCCTGATTAACCAGCACCGCGAAGGCGTGGTGTTTTTGTTGTGGGGATCACATGCGCAAAAGAAAGGGGCGATTATAGATAAGCAACGCCATCATGTACTGAAAGCACCGCATCCGTCGCCGCTTTCGGCGCATCGTGGATTCTTTGGCTGCAACCATTTTGTGCTGGCAAATCAGTGGCTGGAACAACGTGGCGAGACGCCGATTGACTGGATGCCAGTATTACCGGCAGAGAGTGAGTAAATTTGCGGGGAAATGCCGGATGGCAGAGTTGCCACCCGGCTGATTTATCAGGCTTTATTCTGACGCCACCATTCACCAAGCAAAACGCCGGTTGCGACAGAGATATTCAGCCCGGCAACGTTGCCCGTACCGTCAATCTTCACGCGCAGATCGTTCGGATCGCGTGCGGCATCCGGTAACCCTTCATATTCCTGACCCAGCACCAGTACCATTTTCGCTGGCAGACTAGTTTTGAACAGCGGTTTACCCTGCTCGCTGGAAGTGGTCACTACGGTGTAACCTGCCTGACGGAAATCATCCAGCACGTTAACAATGTTGTCGCCAGTAATCGACTGAACGAGCTCTGCGCCGCCTTCTGCGGTACGGATAGCCGCCCCCGACTCCAGCAGTGCCGCATCCTGCACCACGACACCTTTCACGCCGAAGTGCGCGCAGCTGCGCATCATGCCACCCAGGTTATGCGGGTTAGATTCGTTTTCCAGTGCCAGAACGCAATCCTGCGCGCCTGCCTGGCTTACCCACTGCTGCACGGTTGTACCGTTACGCTTTTTGATCAGGAAGCAAACGCCGCCGTGATGTTCCGTGCCTGACGCTTTTGTCAATTCAGCTTCATCCACCACATGGTACGCTTTGCGGTTTGCCGCCATCCAGCGCAAGGCTTCTTTAAAACGTGGCGTTACGCTCTGGATAAACCAGGCGCGAACAATTGCTTCCGGACGGCTCTGGAACAGTGCCTGACAGGCGTTTTCGCCGTAGACGCGGGTTTCTTCCGCACGCTGACGACGCAACACTTCCGGATCAATAAAACTTTTACCACTGATGCCACCGTGATCGGCCTTTTCCGGCGTCTCATCACCCGGCGCGCGGGAAACCGTGCGCCACGGCGAATCTTCCCACTTGCGGTCACGGGGCTGACTCTGTTTGTCATCGCGGGCGGGGCGACGGCCACCGTCAGCACGAGATTTTCCTGGACGCCCGCCCCCTTTCCCGGTACGCGGGTTGTGGGTACGTTTATCAGAATCATCATCACTGCGGACATACATCACTTTGACCTTGCCGCTTTTACCTTTCATTTCATCGTTCATGCTTTTCTCCACCAGCGCTGCGCGAAGCGCGCAGATTACCCGAAGTCCGCGCGGTTCTCCATGATTTCGTACCAAAGCCTGCGACTATCATACCTATTGAATAAAACAGATTGTTGTCTGGAACAATGTCCCCGATAATATGTAACATATTAGAAACATACCGGCGTCGTTGCCGATAAGTCTCCTTACTCATCCCGAGGTTAGTTATGAATACCGTTTGTACCCATTGTCAGTCCATCAATCGCATTCCCGACGATCGGATCGAAGATGCGGCAAAATGCGGACGCTGCGGTCACGACTTGTTTGACGGAGAGGTGATTAATGCGACCGGTGAAACACTCGACAAATTGCTGAAGGATGATCTACCTGTGGTGATCGACTTCTGGGCACCGTGGTGCGGCCCCTGCCGTAATTTCGCACCAATTTTTGAAGATGTCGCGCAAGAGCGTAGCGGTAAAGTGCGCTTTGTGAAAGTGAATACCGAAGCTGAACGTGAATTGAGCAGTCGCTTTGGAATTCGTAGTATACCGACGATCATGATTTTCAAAAACGGTCAGGTTGTCGACATGCTTAATGGCGCAGTACCGAAAGCTCCGTTCGATAGCTGGCTGAACGAATCTCTTTAATCTTACCGGGGCGCATCTTGTGCCCCGTTTTCTCCTCTGCGACAATGGCGTTTTTTCGACGCTCTCTTATGACCGAAAACACTGTTCTCCAGTTACGCGCCGAGCGTATTGCGCGCGCAACACGTCCTTTTCTTGCCCGCGGTAATCGCGTTCGTCGCTGCCAACGCTGTCTTTTGCCAGAGAAATTATGTCTCTGTTCGACAATTACCCCAGCACAAGCAAAAAGTCGCTTCTGTTTGCTGATGTTCGACACCGAGCCAATGAAGCCCAGTAATACCGGGCGTCTGATTGCTGATATTTTGCCTGATACCGTTGCGTTTCAATGGTCGCGTACCGAACCCTCGCAGGATTTGCTGGATCTGGTACAAAACCCGGATTATCAGCCAATGGTGGTCTTTCCCGCCTCGTATGCTGATGAGCAACGGGAAGTGATCTTCACACCACCTGCCGGTAAGCCACCGCTGTTTATCATGCTCGATGGTACCTGGCCGGAAGCTCGCAAGATGTTTCGTAAAAGTCCGTATCTGGATAATCTTCCCGTCATTTCCGTCGATCTTTCCCGGCTTTCTGCCTATCGCCTGCGTGAAGCCCTGGCTGAAGGCCAATATTGTACTGCCGAGGTAGCCATCGCACTGTTAGATATGGCCGGCGATACCGGGGCGGCAGCAGGGTTAGGCGAGCATTTTACCCGCTTTAAAACACGCTATCTGGCAGGGAAAACGCAACATCTGGGTAGCATCACAGCAGAACAGTTAGAAAGCGTTTAAAATCATTCGGTCACTTCTGCGGGAGACCGGTATGAGTCAGCGAGGACTGGAAGCACTACTGCGACCAAAATCGATAGCGGTAATTGGCGCGTCGATGAAACCCAATCGCGCAGGTTACCTGATGATGCGTAACCTGCTGGCGGGAGGCTTTAACGGACCGGTACTCCCGGTGACGCCAGCCTGGAAAGCGGTGTTGGGTGTGTTGGCCTGGCCGGATATTGCCAGCTTGCCCTTTACACCCGACCTTGCGGTTTTATGTACCAATGCCAGCCGTAATCTTGCTCTTCTGGAAGAGCTCGGCGAGAAAGGCTGTAAAACCTGCATTATTCTTTCCGCCCCGGCATCGCAACACGAAGATCTCCGCGCCTGCGCCCTGCGCCATAACATGCGCCTGCTTGGACCAAACAGTCTGGGTTTACTGGCTCCCTGGCAAGGTCTGAATGCCAGCTTTTCGCCTGTGCCGATTAAACGCGGCAAGCTGGCGTTTATTTCGCAATCGGCTGCCGTCTCCAACACCATCCTCGACTGGGCGCAACAGCGTAAGATGGGCTTTTCCTACTTTATTGCGCTCGGCGACAGCCTGGATATCGACGTTGATGAATTGCTTGACTATCTGGCACGCGACAGTAAAACCAGCGCCATCCTGCTCTATCTCGAACAGTTAAGCGACGCGCGACGCTTTGTTTCGGCGGCCCGTAGTGCCTCGCGTAATAAACCGATTCTGGTGATTAAAAGCGGACGTAGCCCGGCGGCACAGCGACTGCTCAACACCACGGCAGGAATGGACCCGGCATGGGATGCGGCTATTCAGCGTGCCGGTTTGTTGCGGGTACAGGACACCCACGAGCTGTTTTCGGCGGTGGAAACCCTTAGCCATATGCGCCCGCTACGTGGCGACCGGCTGATGATTATCAGCAACGGTGCTGCGCCTGCCGCGCTGGCGCTGGATGCCTTATGGTCACGCAATGGCAAGCTGGCAACGCTAAGCGAAGAAACCTGCCAGAAACTGCGCGATGCACTGCCAGAACATGTGGCAATATCTAACCCGCTCGATCTACGCGATGACGCCAGCAGTGAGCACTATATTAAAACGCTGGATATTCTGCTCCACAGCCAGGATTTTGACGCGCTGATGGTTATTCATTCGCCCAGCGCCGCTGCTCCCGCAACAGAAAGCGCGCAAGTATTAATTGAAGCGGTAAAGCATCATCCCCGCAGCAAATATGTCTCTTTGCTGACGAACTGGTGCGGCGAGCACTCCTCGCAAGAGGCACGACGTTTATTCAGCGAAGCCGGGCTGCCGACCTACCGTACCCCGGAAGGAACCATCACTGCTTTTATGCATATGGTGGAGTACCGGCGTAATCAGAAGCAACTACGCGAAACGCCGGCGTTGCCCAGCAATCTGACTTCCAATACCGCAGAAGCGCATCTTCTGTTGCAACAGGCGATTGCCGAAGGGGCTACGTCGCTCGATACCCATGAAGTTCAGCCCATCCTGCAAGCGTATGGCATGAACACGCTCCCTACCTGGATTGCCAGCGATAGCACCGAAGCGGTGCATATTGCCGAACAGATTGGTTATCCGGTGGCGCTGAAATTGCGTTCGCCGGATATTCCACATAAATCGGAAGTTCAGGGCGTCATGCTGTACTTGCGTACAGCCAATGAAGTCCAGCAAGCGGCAAACGCCATTTTCGATCGCGTAAAAATGGCCTGGCCGCAGGCGCGGATCCACGGCCTGTTGGTGCAAAGTATGGCTAACCGTGCTGGCGCTCAGGAGTTGCGGGTTGTGGTTGGGCACGATCCGGTTTTCGG
This sequence comes from Shigella sp. FC1567, assembly GCF_001743015.1. Taxonomy (NCBI): domain Bacteria; kingdom Pseudomonadati; phylum Pseudomonadota; class Gammaproteobacteria; order Enterobacterales; family Enterobacteriaceae; genus Shigella; species Shigella sp. FC1567. Next base: position 4,421 of record NZ_MIIV01000050.1, on the reverse strand, counting down.
GCCGTTGATCATGCTGGGTGAAGGCGGTGTGGAGTGGCGTCCTGAAGATCAAGCCGTCGTCGCACTGCCGCCGCTGAACATGAACCTGGCCCGCTATCTGGTTATTCAGGGGATCAAAAGTAAAAAGATTCGTGCGCGCAGTGCGCTACGCCCATTGGATGTTGCAGGCTTGAGCCAGCTTCTGGTGCAGGTTTCCAACTTGATTGTCGATTGCCCGGAAATTCAGCGTCTGGATATTCATCCTTTGCTGGCTTCTGGCAGTGAATTTACCGCGCTGGATGTCACGCTGGATATCTCGCCGTTTGAAGGCGATAACGAGAGTCGGCTGGCAGTGCGCCCTTATCCGCATCAGCTGGAAGAATGGGTAGAATTGAAAAACGGTGAACGCTGCTTGTTCCGCCCGATTTTGCCAGAAGATGAGCCACAACTTCAGCAATTCATTTCGCGAGTCACCAAAGAAGATCTTTATTACCGCTACTTTAGCGAGATCAACGAATTTACCCATGAAGATTTAGCCAACATGACACAGATCGACTACGATCGGGAAATGGCGTTTGTAGCGGTACGACGTATTGATCAAACGGAAGAGATCCTCGGCGTCACGCGTGCGATTTCCGATCCTGATAACATCGATGCCGAATTTGCTGTGCTGGTTCGCTCGGATCTCAAAGGGTTAGGCTTAGGTCGACGCTTAATGGAAAAGTTGATTACCTATACGCGAGATCACGGACTACAACGTCTGAATGGTATTACGATGCCAAACAATCGTGGCATGGTGGCGCTAGCCCGCAAGCTCGGGTTTAACGTTGATATCCAGCTCGAAGAGGGGATCGTTGGGCTTACGCTAAATCTTGCCCAACGCGAGGAATCATGAGTAAGGTACTGGAAATGTTGACTACTTAATCGGGACTGGTGTTATTATTGCCCGCTTATGTCGTCTGCATTGCACAGAGGATCCTTCAATGAACAGAGAAGAAATGCACTGTGATGTTGTCAAAATTTAAGCGTAATAAACATCAACAACACCTTGCCCAACTACCCAAGATTTCTCAATCAGTTGATGATGTCGATTTCTTTTACGCTCCCGCCGACTTCCGGGAGACGCTGCTGGAAAAAATAGCCAGCGCGAAGCAGCGCATTTGCATTGTCGCCCTGTATCTCGAACAGGATGACGGTGGCAAAGGCATTCTGAACGCGTTGTATAAAGCTAAAAGGCAGCGTCCGGAACTGGATGTGCGGGTGCTGGTCGACTGGCATCGTGCACAACGTGGACGCATTGGCGCTGCGGCATCTAACACTAACGCTGACTGGTACTGCCGCATGGCGCAGGAAAATTCGGGCGTAGATGTTCCGGTTTATGGCGTTCCAATCAATACCCGTGAAGCCCTTGGTGTTCTGCACTTTAAAGGCTTTATCATCGACGATAGCGTACTTTATAGCGGTGCCAGCCTGAACGATGTTTACCTGCATCAGCACGATAAATATCGCTACGACCGTTATCATCTTATCCGTAACCGTAAGATGTCAGACATTATGTTTGAATGGGTTACACAGAATATTATGAATGGCCGCGGCGTTAATCGTCTGGATGATGTTAATCGGCCAAAAAGCCCGGAAATCAAGAACGATATTCGTCTGTTCCGCCAGGAGCTGCGTGATGCCGCTTATCATTTCCAGGGCGATGCCGACAACGATCAGCTTTCCGTAACGCCGCTAGTGGGGCTGGGGAAATCGAGTCTGTTGAACAAGACCATTTTCCATCTTATGCCTTGTGCCGAGCAGAAACTAACCATCTGTACGCCATACTTCAACCTGCCAGCAATCCTTGTGCGCAATATTATCCAGTTGCTGCGCGAAGGGAAAAAGGTCGAAATTATTGTTGGTGATAAAACCGCGAACGACTTCTACATTCCGGAAGATGAACCTTTCAAGATAATTGGCGCATTGCCTTATCTCTATGAGATCAATCTGCGTCTTTTCCTGAGCCGTTTGCAGTATTACGTCAATACTGACCAGCTAGTGGTTCGGTTATGGAAAGATGACGACAACACCTATCACCTGAAAGGGATGTGGGTTGATGATAAGTGGATGTTGATCACCGGTAATAACCTGAACCCGCGCGCCTGGCGTCTGGATCTGGAAAACGCCATTTTGATCCACGATCCACAACTGGAGCTTGCGCCGCAGCGAGAGAAAGAACTGGAGCTGATCCGCGAGCATACCACCATCGTTAAGCACTATCGCGATCTGCAAAGTATTGCCGATTATCCGGTGAAGGTTCGTAAACTCATCCGCCGTTTGCGCCGTATCCGCATCGACCGATTAATTAGCCGCATCCTGTAATCACAACCCCGTCCTGTACGGGGTTTGTTTTTTGGAGGCCACGTTTTGCGTATTCTTTTTGTCTGTTCGCTATTGTTACTTTCTGGATGCAGCCATATGGCTAACGATAGCTGGAGCGGGCAGGATAAAGCTCAACACTTTATCGCCTCGGCGATGCTTTCCGCCGCCGGAAATGAATATTCACAGCATCAGGGGATGAGCCGGGATCGCAGTGCCATGTTTGGATTGATGTTCTCTGTCAGTTTGGGGGCGTCAAAAGAGCTTTGGGATAGCCGCCCCGAAGGGAGCGGCTGGAGCTGGAAGGATTTGGCCTGGGATGTCGCCGGTGCAAGCACCGGCTATACCGTCTGGCAACTGACCCGTCACTAAAGACGCATCCCCTTCCCTTTGCGATGTAGCATCAAAGAAACCAGAAACGCCACCACGGCCATCAAGGTCACATACCAGAAGAAGGCTGTTTCCATTCCTATTGATTTCAGCGACAACGCTACGTACTCCGCCGAACCACCAAATATAGCATTAGCGACCGCATATGACAGACCAACGCCTAATGCGCGAACCTGTGCCGGGAACATCTCAGCCTTCAGTATTCCACTGATTGATGTATAAAAACTCACTATCAGCAGGGCACACATCACCAGACCAAAAGCGGCATAAGGCGAGGAAACGTTTTGCAATGCTGAGAGAATAGGAACGGTAAAAATGGCTGCCAGCGAACCGAAACATAACATTGAGGTACGGCGACCAATCTTATCCGACAGCGCGCCAATGAGTGGTTGAATAAGCATGAATACAAACAATGCGGCAGTCATAATGCCACTCGCCACGTTGGCATGCATTCCCGCAGTATTTACCAGATACTTCTGCATATAAGTGGTGAAGGTATAGAAACAAAGGGAGCCCGCAGCGGTAAAACCGAGAACCATGATGAATGCACGGCGATTGCGCCATAATCCTTTCAGAGATCCAGCTTCTTTTAAAGCGCGCGTTTCTTGTTGCGAAGTTTCATCTAATTGACGACGTAACCACAACGCCACAACAGCTAACACAGCTCCTAACGCGAAAGGAATACGCCATCCCCACTCTCTGAGTGCAGCGTCTTCCATGGTGTGTTGTAAAACCACGACAACCAGTAGGGCTAGCAGTTGTCCGCCGATCAACGTCACATACTGAAATGATGCGTAAAAACCTTTGCGCCCTTCAACGGCAACTTCACTCATATAGGTGGCGCTGGTGCCATATTCTCCGCCAACGGATAATCCCTGAAATAAACGCGCGAGAAGCAATAATGCCGGAGCCCACGTACCTATAGTTTCATAACCTGGGAGGCAGGCGATAACCAGCGATCCGAAACACATCATACACACCGATAACAGCATCGATTTTTTGCGACCATGTTTATCGGCTATGCGGCCAAATAGCCAACCGCCTATTGGGCGCATCAGGAATCCCGCAGCAAAAACACCTGCTGTTTGTAGTAGTTGAGTCGTCGTGTTCCCGGAAGGGAAGAAAATGTGGGCGAAGTAGAGTGAACAGAACGAGTAGACATAGAAATCGAACCACTCGACCAGATTACCTGAAGAGGCCCCCACAATCGCCCAAATGCGGCGACGAGTATCACTACTTGTCAGTTTGCTGTCTGCCGTTACAGTACTTTCAGCCATGCCATTATGTCTCCTGCCGTAATCCGATGCTTTTGTTGGTCACTTTTGTTTATTTCTTTTGGTAAAGAAAATGTTATACATTTGTTACGTATTATTATGCAACATTAACCATGAATTTAGTTAGCAGGAAAATGGTTATTGAGGAGCTTAAGGATAAATTCTGGTAAGGAGGACACGTATGGAAGTAGGCAAGTTGGGGAAACCGCATCCGTTGCTGAATCTGGCATATGTGGGAGTATAAGACGCGCAGCGTCGCATCAGTCATTTTTTCTGCGCCAATGCAAAAAGGCCATCCTGACGGATGGCCTTTCGCTTAATTTGATGCCTGGCAGTTCCCTACTCTCGCATGGGGAGACCCCACACTACCATCGGCGCTACGGCGTTTCACTTCTGAGTTCGGCATGGGGTCAGGTG